>JANMSG010000835.1:0-2535 GCA_031389065.1 Acidobacteriota bacterium
TGATTAATCATTTTGCTTCACAAAATTCGGGCAGGGACAAGCCCTGCCCCTACGAATTGATTTTCAAAACTATACACATTCACGAGGAAGAAACGCTTGAGGTTTCCACATCACCTGTCGGTAACATTTCGCGCAAGCGCCTGGTTATCTCTTTTAAAGCGTCCACCGCATAATCAATCTCTTCACGTGTCGTGTAGGCGCTTAGAGATATGCGAAGCGAGCCGCGCACTTCCTCCCGCGAAAGACCTAAGGCAGTCAAAACATGACTCGGTTCAAGCGATCCCGAAGCGCAAGCCGAGCCTGTCGAAACCGCTATGCCTTTCAAATCGAGGGCAATTAAAAGGCTTTCGCCATCCAAACCTACAAAACTTAAATTTGAAATATTCGGAACGCGACGCTCAACATCACCGTTCATTTGCACATTAGGTATTTCCGTTGTAATCCTTTGCTCAAGATAATCTCGCAACTGGCACATATGCGATGTTCGCTCCGCGAAATTTTCGCGAGCCAGTTCTGCCGCCGCGCCAAGCCCTGCGATGCCCGGAACATTTTCCGTGCCCGGTCTTTTATCGCGTTCGTGATGCCCGCCGTAAAAAAGTTTTTCCAGTCGCGTACCTTTCTTGATGAACAACGCGCCAACACCTTTCGGCGCGTGAATCTTGTGCCCCGAAAGCGAAAGCAAATCAACGCCAAGTTTTTTCACATCAACTGGAATTTTGCCAACTGATTGCACTGCGTCCGTGTGAAGATGAAGATGCGTATGCCCTTGCGCTCTGCGTTCAGTAACCATTTCGGCGATTTCTTCAAGCGGTTGAATGGTTCCCGTTTCGTTGTTGGCGTGCATCACGGAGATCAAAATCGTTTCGTCAGTAATGCTCGCGCGCAACTCTTTCATGTTGACAACCCCCTTGCGGGAAACCGGCAAATAAGTAACGCGAAAGCCTCTCTGCTCTAGAGCTTCGCACATCGCGAGTACGGCTGGATGTTCAATCTTTGTAGTGATAAGGTGTCGCCCGTAGGCTTGTTGCGCCTCGGCTATGCCGCGAATCGCCAGGTTGTCGGCTTCGGTGCCGCCCGACACAAAAACAACTTCCGTAGGGGTTGCGTTAATCAATGCCGCAAGCTGTCTTCGCGCATCTTCAATCGCCGCTTTGGCGCGTTGTCCGAATGCGTGAACTGATTGCGCGTTGCCAAAATCGCCCGAAAAATAAGGCAAAATCGCGTCAACTACTTCTTTAGCGACCCTCGTTGTCGCGCTGTTGTCCAGGTAAATTTTCATGTTAGGTGTTAGGTGTTAGGTGTTAGGGGTTAGGGGTTAGAGGAAGACAACTCCCTAGAACCTAAAACCTAGCACCTGGCACCTATTCATTCTCTTCTTTCCACTCTTCGTACCAAGCCATTTGAATCGCTTCGAGTTTCTTTTCGTTCGACTCTTTCGGGTCAGCGGTGAAGCCTTCAAGCGCTGTGACCCAATGATGCAAATCCGTAAAGCGAACCGTCAAAGGGTCAATGTCCGGGTACTTTTCCAACAGTCTTATGCCGATCTCTTCAACATCAGTCCATCCTAGTTCTGCCATTCTTCCTCCAGTAATATGTTTGATTTTTTCAAGCTGCACATAATGATTCACGCGCATACCATTCATGGTCAATGCCGCGCATCAACAGCGCGCAATCTAATTCCGTTGTGCCGGACGGAAAAATGTTTGCATCTTCAAAAAAACTTGACTCAACTTTTTTAATTGCCAACGGCTCAATTTTCCAGTTAAAACTCCGAAGTTCTATACCGTGTAACTCATTGGAACGAGCCGCAGGAGAATAGCCAAGTGCGCCTTTCTCAAAAAAGTCTGAAGCCCTTTCCATTGAACCGAAGACAGATGTAGCGGGTAGCGCTGAAGCCAATTCCGCTTCAACCGCTACATGAGTTTTCCCATCATCGCTATCAATGACTATATGAAAGTAGTCATCACGCTCAGAAACCTGAAACTGCGCGAAATGATGAACAATCGGAAAGACGCGCCCGCCAAAGAGCATATTGAAACGCGAAGAGGTATCTCTGCGCGGAATATAAACGCCTTCTCGAACCCTTCCATTATCGTCCCATTCCACAGCGATGCGATGTGCGGCATTTTCAGAAGAGACGCCAACCATAGCAGGCATTATTGATGGGCGTATCGCTTTCAGGCGGATGAGGCAGATGCCCGCTACGCCAACTCCATTGATAATTTTCGGGCGAAACGGCTCGGGCAGTAACTTTTTCAGGGCGTCGGGAGCAACTCGATAGTTAACAAGTATGCGGCGATCAATCAATCCACGAATAACCGGAATTTTCATTTCTCACCTCCTGATTGGATGGCTTCGTTTCGTATTCTATTCAAACTTCGTATCCGATGATCCATACAAGCTGCTTCATCTGCAACGCAGCAGGGGTCAATTTCACAACCGCATTGCGGAGTTTACAGATGAAAGCGTTATCGATCTGAATCGCTTTACCAATGCGCCAGGATTGCTTGACGATACAGTTTGCGCGTTCGAGGC
>JANMSG010000837.1:0-4212 GCA_031389065.1 Acidobacteriota bacterium
CGCTGGGCAGTTGAATTTCGCACCTTCGGCGCTTTTCAACACATTTTCAAAAAGTGTCCAGACATCAGCAGGCTTATCACAATTTGCATTTGATGGAGCGCGGACATTCTTGTCCGCATGAATTCAAACACCTGAGGACAAGAATGTCTGCGCTCCGTCTGGGCTCCCGAATGAAATGAAAAAATCTTTGCGCGACATCGCTTCATCACTTTCTTCGCCGGTAGACAAGCGCTTATTCGCTGAATACGGCGCAATCTTCGCCACCAAAGCAACTCCACCTTCGACAATCATCTTTGCGAATGCTGCCCAAGTGGAAGCTTTTCAAGCACACTTGAAAATTACGAAAGCCAAAATCGGCGAATACGAAATGGAGTTGCAAGCAGAAGCGATGTCGGCGCTTTTATTGGCTGCCAAAGAAGTTGAGCGCACAGGAGAGACGCTCACGCCGCGGGCTGCCGATTCCGCTCGTCGTTCTTATGAAGAGACTGTGAGCCTTTGGACGCGCAATGTAAGTCGCGGGCTCAATCACTGGCAGGATGAAGGGCGAATGGATGCAGCGCGCGCCTTGCGAATTCAAGCGCTTGAGCCGGTTGAGCAAGTAGCAGTGATTTTAGAGATTGAAGAGCAAGAGCAAATCTATTTCGGCACCTTTTTTAACCGATCCATTCTGTATTCAGTAGCTGCGCCGGGCGCTTCACAGCATTTGACCATGCTGGCGTTTGACGTGAATGAATATCGTCATGAAGTTATTGAATCCATTTTGAACGAGTATGGATGGTATCAAACGGTTATCCATGATCTGCCGCATTTCACATATCTGGGATACCGGGAAGAAGATTTACCGCAACTTGGGTTGAAACGTGTGGCGCTGGATTTTGACGAACAGACATTTCGCTTTTGGATACCTGATGTGTAAGAAAGGTTGGTATGAGCCAGAGAGTTGCACTCTCGCTCAGGGTTACCTTACTGAATCTCGCTTTGAGACTTTGCCGTTTGAATTTTGGTAAGGATAACGTACAACAAAGCCGTCGCGTCCGGGTCCCCTCTTTTTATCGTACCTGCGTCAGCTGTTATCTTGCCTGTTCGATTCTGCATCGTCACATAAAAGCGGGTTTGTTTCGCAACTTTGGAAACATCAACAACAAAGTTAGGAACCTGTTTATCTGAAAATCTGGTTGTCACAGGTTTCGTGCCGCCAACAGACTCTTCCGTGAGTCCGAAACTTTTAGCCTCTGAAACGATAGCTTCTAAAATAGGCAGTTTGTCGGTTTGAAAAAATTCCTCCATCGTTCTTCCATGTTCATCAGCTAAAAGAGCCAAATGTACTCCTTTCACGGTTTCAATCGAGGTAATTTGAAACGTAGCACCTTTCGGAGGGCGTATTTTTCCTTTGTCCATTTTTTGAAGTTCTTCAGGGGTATAGGGTTTTGGCGGACCCTTTTTCTCTTGAGCATCTAACGTGTTGGACAAAAATAGACTGATAAATAACAGGAAATAGAATTTGCTTACTGACTGCATTGCATTTTTACCTCTATAAAAAAATATTCAGTATAACTAACGCCTTAGCCAGGGAGCGGTTGCATTAAAATTAGAGCTTGCCGGTCTCAAGAATTTCGTCATGCACCGATAGCCCTTCTTTCTTATCATCCTTTTCCGATTTTGGCTTGCTGCTTTGAAAAATGTAGATGATTCCGCCGGGCAGACTCGTTGCAATAATCAAGCCCAGCCAGAGCAAGCCCAGTGCAGTTGCTTTTGATGCTGCTTGATTGGGATTTAATGCGACGGAGGAAAAGAAGATTTGGTAAGAGTATTCTCGCCAGCCCGTACCAGCAACCGAAAGTGGATTCATGCTGATGAGACTGATGGCTGGGATGAAGACAAGAAAATCAATCCAACCATGTGTGGTGTTAAAGGCAATGGATTTCGCAATCAAAACGTTTGCAAAGACACCGCCGAGTTGGATGATCAAAGACAAAAGCATAGCGGTGGTTATCAATTTGCTTTGTCCTCTATACGAATTTACAGAACTGAAAAGATTTTCTACCTTTTCGTCAACGCTCTTCATCTTTGTGTATTTGAGAAGTCTGTGAAGCAAGTTGTACGTTGGCCTGTAAAATATGGCTAAATTTGCAAAGGCAAAGGCGACACAGATTGAGGCGAAGATTGGAGCAAGCGCGATTCCCCTGATGGTTATACCGGCCAAAGACGAGACCAGCGTTGCAATGACAAGCAAGGCTGCCATGCCTAAATCTCTATCTAAAAAGACAGAGGCTGTTGAATCGCTCAATCTTTTTTCTTCTTTGTGAAGATAGTAGACGCGAACCGCATCGCCACCGATTGCGGTTGGCAGAAAAAAATTGAAATACATCCCCAGATAATAAAATGACAGAATCTTAGAAAATTTTGTTTTCAAACCAATCGGTTTGAGCAGCAGATACCAGCGATAAGCGCTGATCGCCTGAACCATATAATAGACCAGGATGGCTCCGATAAAATATCCGAGGTTCGCTGTTTTCAGGATATTCCAAAGCTCTTTGGTATCTACTTTGAAAGCGATTAAAACTAAGATGCCAAAACTAACCGCAAATTTTAGAATGGTGACAGCGGTTTTCTTCATTGAATAAAATGATGCTCCGTTATTTGTTGGATATTAGCACGACTTGAGCAAGCTCTCTTCGATCAAGGATGCTTTTTAACTTTACTCGAAACACAGGGCGGCTGGCAAGAATACGTGTCTCAACAGGCAGCAATGATTTTATGGCTTCATACTCTTCGCCGTTCATTATGCAGAAGACTTTTCTGTTGGAAGCAAACGCTTCTGCCAATTCTTCTGGTTTGTAGTATTCGAAAATTTGTCTTCTCAAATAGAAGACCATGCTCGGCAAAGCGACTCTGTAATAGCCAACCAAGGCTTTGTCATCGGCTTCATCTTTAATGATTTCGCTCAATGCGCGGGCCGCTTAAAAACGCTCGAAATCAGGCAGGGTCTGCAAAACAAAAACGAAATTGAAAGCGATGAACACAACTGCTATGGAAGCGATGCTTGCGAATCGCTTTTTCATCAGGCACAAGCCGATTGTAAGAATACCGCCGATTGCCGCGATGAAGCCAATGCTGCTTGCGCCGCTGAGTTGATAGGTTTGTGTTGCAGTGCCGAAAAGATAAAACACCGCCGCACCCAACAAGATTATCAACAAGCCTGTCGTTACAATCAGCCAACCCAATTTTGTTTGCAGGGGTGTTGCTTCAAAAACGAATCGTGCCAACAAGACTCCGATGATTGCGGCTGCGGCGGCGTAGATAGGCGAGATGTAGAGGTCTTCTTTGTTGCTCGACAAGGAATAGAAAATCACAATCACAGCCATCCATATCAACAGCAAGAGAGTTTGCGCGTTAATCGGAAATGTCGTTTGCAAGGGTGGTGAACTGGTTTGCGTTTTTTGCGAAGGCGTTTCCAGGTCGTCAGCCTTATTTAATGGTTGGCGTTTATTGAGCACTCGTCGGGTGATTCGCCTCATTGCCGGAATCACGGCTGCAAGAATGGCAAAAAACAGAAAGGGTGACCACGGGAACAGATCGCCTAGCATTACTGGCAAGTAAAAAAAGGGACCACGTCGCGGTCCCCACACCGGTTGTGTGTAGCGCGAGAGATTGTCTTGCAAAAGAAAGGTTTTAATGTAAAACCAGCCGTGTTGCGAATAAACTGCCGCGTACCACGGCAAGACGATGACCGCGATGATAAGCGCGCCCATCGGTAACATCATCTCGCGAATCTTTTTCAACTGACGGATGGCGACGAGGTAAATAATAAAAGCCAATGCGGGCAGAGCCGCCGCTACAGGTCCTTTCGTCATAATGCCAAGCCCTACCGAGGCGTACATCAGCGCCAGAAAAAGCCGCCGCCGCTGCGCGTGTTTTTCAGCGAGCATGAAAAACAACAGCGTCAAACTCATGAACATTGCTATGTAAACATCAATCATAATGCGGCGCGAAAACATCATGAAGCGCGGCATAGACGCCAGAGCGATTGCCGCAATCAACCCTGCTTCCGTTGAGTAGGCAGTGCGTCCCAGTAGAAAGGCAGTGGCAATCAGCACCAGCGCGCCCAACGCCAGAGCCCATCTCTCGGCGCTTTCCGATACGCCAAATAATTTGTAAGACGCGGCGACAACCCAATAACAGAGCGGGGGTTTATTGAATCGAGGTTTGTAA
>JANMSG010000860.1:0-5149 GCA_031389065.1 Acidobacteriota bacterium
CCTATCGCCCAGCAATCCCAGCCAGAACCTGGTAGTGGCTTTTCAGATAAGGTATTCCGAAAACTGGTTCTCAGGGACTTATCAAGGACCTCGAAGAAGAAAAGGAAATACAACGGTTCCTACGGGTGCCATATTGGCTTCGAATCCGGGTGAGGAGTTCACCCTGATAACTTATGAGGAACCAGATTAAACCCATGAATACCTGTTAAGAAAACAGGTTTCATTTCATTTTCCGTGACTGGAGCCAAGGAAAGCCTTCCGGTCACGGAAACCCAATCAAGAGGTATTTATGAAAAAGCAGATCGTCGCAGGCATTTTTATAGCAATTGTTTTGCTATTTAATTCATACATTGTATTTGCCGGGCAGCGTGAAATCATTTTTCCGATTAATAATGGAGAGCTTGGAATGCATCCGTCATTAATTGGCTTTACCCCAAACGGGCAATTCGGCTTTGTCTTGGCTTTCAGTTTCAGTAATCCTTCCAAGCAACTCTTTTCTTTTTCGGTGGCAAAGTCAGAAATGGCTGACTCTTTTGACCTGACACCGGAATTTGGCTTTGAAAGTGGTCCAACTCTTCAGCCGATTTTTCTCAAGCTGCACGGCGAAAGCGGTTTGGTTTTAGTTTATGGACTTGATGCCAGCCTAAATCAGAAAGTTGTCGCTTTGGCTTTCGATGCAACCGGAAAGCTTTCAAAACGCTGGACAGCATCTTATCCTACGGCTGACGGCGTTTGGCCGCAGGTAACATTCAATGATACAGGGACAAAGATCTATATTGCTCATAGTAAAACAGAATCTGTGATTGGTTCTTCATTAATTACCTTAAGCTCAAAAATAACAGTACTGCGTGCAGAGGATGGCGTAGAAACGGGGACAATCTTTAACTCAGAAGGGGCGTTCGCCCTTTCCATCATTTTTGATAGCACGCAAAAAAGAGCGATCGCAATTCTTGATGGTACGGTTTACCTATTGACTCCCGAAAACGAAGAGCTGAAAGTTGCAACGACGATTAAACCAACAAACCCGATACAAGGGCTTGCCAGAATCATGGGCATCAGCAAAGATGGGAAATATCTAGTCGCCTATTCAGGCTATAGCACGGATACAAATTCCGGTCTCCTTACGAACGTATACCTTTCCTATAATCTCAATTCGAAAGAGATTCGGATTTTACACCTGACAGAGGAATCTTACCCGGGCGGTAACCTCCTGACCTTTCATCAACCTACAGACACTTTGTTTGCACCACTGTATATATCCAGACAGGCTGATGTCATATCTATGAACATTGACGGTTCACTATTAAATACTGCTGCTCTTAAGTTGCCGAAGCGTAGTGCTGACAATCCGAATCTGAATACAATCAGAGAGAATAATATTGCCATCTCGGCGACCGGGACCTTCGGATTTCTGGCGTTAAATAATGGTCGGTTATTTCGCTTTGACACGTTGACGGGCGAGATTGTCGGAGATGAGCCAATAGAGGAGAACCGCTTTCATTTTATTCATTTGCTTGAGCCGCCGGGATTACTGGTTTACAGAATTGGCTTAAATAAGCTGGTGTTTGTTGACATCAGCACGGGACCTGTCATAACGAGTGTGAAAATTAAAAAGAAGACTACCATCCTCAGCGGAATGAATTTCCTCTCAGGCTTGAAAGTCAAGGTCAACGGAGTTGAGGTAGAAAATGTAGAACGAAGCCTGGATCAGCCAGGGCGTCAAATCATCATCAACCAGGGCAGAAAGAATTTCCCGGAAGGGCTGGATATAGTATTAACGGTTGAAAATCGGGACGGCTTAATTTCAAAACCCTTCACAATCAAACCCTAGTCTTCAACAGCGCTTCGGTCCGCTTAAAAAATAACCGGCAAGACACTCCCAAGCTTGGTAGGTCAAAGATTGTCTTGCCCTCAACACAAACCCAACGAAAGGAGTGTGCCATGCATAAACTACAATCGAAAAAGTTCTCGACTCAATCGAATAATCCGAGCTCAAAAGTTTTGCTAGCCCTTTTGCTGTTCACCGCTTCAGTCGGTTTCTTTGCTGCACGGCAAAATTTTCACGCCCGCGCCGCCAGACCTTCTGCTCCTGAACACATCGCCTCGATTGCTTATTACTCAACCAAGGGCGATTGTGACCCAACCTTGACGCTCAATAATTCAGTCAATGAAACGGTCAACGCAACCGTTGTTCTGTATTCGCTCGAAGGCAAAACCTGGCGCTTGCCGGAACTTCCCGTACAATTACACAGCGCTACAGAGGTTCGTTTACGAGAGTTTATTGAGCTGTCACCTGACAAAGAGTTATTTCAAGAAGGCAGTCTTGAAGTCCATTTCAATCACACCGATGGCATGGATATCGCTGTTCAATTAACCGTCGCCGATGCCAAACACGGGATGTCTTATGATATGGAATCGCCTATGGGATTCAAGTCTTCAACACTGGAAGGTTTGTGGTGGTCGCCGGATGAAAAGACCAGCGGACAAGTGATGATTTGTAATACCACGAATCAGGAAGTAGAGGCGAAACTGGAAGTTGAATGGAAAAAATCGGTGGTTCAAGGAGTAGCCAGGAAAATGTTGGCGCACCAAACTCTTGTGCTTGACGTAGAAAAACTCTTGAAGGAAAGCGGCGTTGAGTCCAAAGGAATTGAAAGCGGCGGACTTTCCATCACGCACAGCGGCGCACCCGGCGCGTTGATCGCCTTTGGTGTGATTGAAAACCAGGAGCGCAGCTTTGCCTCAGGCTTTACTTTTATTGATACCAAATCGCAGCCCACTTCGACACTTGATGGAACAGGTTTACTGCTTGGACGTTCAACCTTACGTGCAGGATTGCCTGCAACGAATTTCTTTGTTCCTGAGTTGACCTTGAAGAACACTTCAAACGCAGAGCAAACCGACAAGGTAATTGTCAGCTATATGAGAGACGGGCAACCAAAGAGCGAATCATTTCCGGCGCAGACTCTTGAGGCAAGAGAAGTGCGAATGATTGATTTCAACCGCGTCGTAAACGGGCTCAGAGATGTGAGAGTTGAAAACGCCGCACTTAAGATCGTCTACAGCGGCGAAGCCGGGTCAGTGATTGGCGCTCTTTCAAGCCTAAACACGAGAGGGAGTGGGGCGGTAGATGTGCCTCTGGTGAGTCGCAAACCGACACCCGGCAAAGGCGGCAACCACCCGTTCCTCATTGACGACGGAGTTCAATCAGTCGCTTATCTGACCAACCTCACCGAGAAGCCAACGAAAGCGATTATCGGCATCTTTCACGATGGCGGGTTGTACACGCCGGAGATCCTTGACCTCGCGGCATGAGAAACCGTCGCCATAGATTTTCTTCAACTTCGAGATAGCCAAGTCAAAGATGTGCAGGAGAGAACGCTGCCCAAGACGCTTCGAGACGGGCAATTCTTCTGGACACCGCGCGGCGCGGGAGCGTTGATCGGGCGTATTGTGATGACCGACAGAAACAGCGGCGCGGTGAGCAATTTCAGTTGCCTGAACTGCTGCATCCTTGAGCCCTTCAATCTGGTAGCTACGCCTGATCCTATCGTTGGAATACCCAGTAGCTTTCGACAAATGACGGTGCAAGAGTACGACACTTATTGCGGTCAATATACTTTAGGCCCCTACAATGTAACGAACTCGGTTTCATACTCTTCGACAAACACTCCGGTGATGACGGTGAACTCCACGGGCGGGGTAAATTTGATTAGCTATGGAAATTCTATGGTGACGATTTCTTTGACCTATTATCATTCCGATAACATCAGTGCGGAAGATTGTGGCTTGTTCGAAGAAACCATGAATGCCAATTGTCCGGGAGCAGTATTGACTGTACAGTTTCAGAAAGCGGATGGCACGGCACTCCCAACTCCGTTTCGAGTCGGAAAAACAGGCACTGTGCTTAGCGGCACGCCGATAAACAGAAAACAGTCCCTGAAAGCGATGGTGACTCCAGCAGCCGAAGCCGCCAATATTACGATAGGCGTTAGCAACAAATTGCAGAAGTCGAATGTGATCGCCAATCCTTCCACTGGTATCATCACCTTCGATGTTGTGGGGATAACCCAAAGCATGGATCCAGGGGATGCGACAATCACTGCCAATCGTTCCGGGACAGCCGTTAAGACGGCTCCAGTATCTGTAGTAGTTCCGAATAATGTAAGTGCTACTCATGACACAAATGGAGGCGGAGTGGTTATCGCTAACCGAGTACTGGATGCCACCACCGCCCCACCTATCGTATGCTTACCTGCTGGTCAGGTTAAGTTGTTTACCATGTATCTCCGCAATCTTAGCATAACGGTTTGTGATCAATTTGGAGACCTGATAGGAAGCCTCTATCAAGGCGCAGAAATTTCGGAATTTGCTTCTTGTGCTTTACAGTATCTTTCCATCAATCAGCAACTCTCTTCAGCAAGTACCTATATTGACCCTGTCGGGTGGGGTACATATGGCGTTACAGTAGCTGCAGGGAGCAGCCAGGCGACCAATTGGCCAAGTGCAGGAAAAGTTGCTGCCAGCATAGGATGTTTGACTGGTAATCAGACCATCGATGTCAAGGTTGACGGATTTCTTCTCACCCCTTCAATCGTAAATAGAACTGTTGATATTTGTGGCAACGGCAGTGCTACGACAAGCCCGCCAGTAACTTTAACCATAACCTGGCCGTAAAATAAGGAGTTGTATATGAAGTTTTATACGTTGAGATTTGTCGCTATACTTTTGCTCATTGGGGGAAGCGTATTTCTGCATCACCCCCAACGAATAAAATCTATGACCGAACTTGCACAAGAACAATCAAGTCCTGTCTCTATGCAGCATTACTTAGCCGATTTAGGAAAGACTTACGATTCTTTCTTTACGATTGAAGAAGGCTGGAAAGAGGATAATCCGGCAGACCGCATAACTTCCCACCGGCTTCAACAATCTCCTCAGGCAAAGACCTTGAAAGACGAACTTGAGCATATGCGAGAAACGGTTCCAAACTTCACCTATGAAATTGATAAAACAAACCCAAGGCTAATACACATCCTGGATGCGCGTCTGGCACAGCAGAAAGGCTATGGTTTAGCCAGGGTCATCAAGAGCATAGATTTTCAAGGTAAGCTAAGTGATTTGCCGTCAGAACTGAAAAAACAGGGCA
>JANMSG010000868.1:0-2376 GCA_031389065.1 Acidobacteriota bacterium
TACACAGGGGAGCGGCAAGAGCCTTTCCATGGTCTTTTATGCCGGTAAGCTGGTACTGGCGGAGGCGATGAACAACCCCACTCTGATGGTACTTACTGACCGCAACGATCTCGACCAACAGCTCTTCGAGACCTTCAGCAACTGCCAGCAACTGCTCCGGCAAAGCCCGGCCCAGGCCACCAACCGCGATGAGCTGAAGAAGTTGCTCTCGGTAGCGTCGGGCGGTATCGTCTTTACCACCATCCAGAAGTTCTTCCCCGAGGAGAGCGGCGCAAAATATCCGCTCCTGAGCGAACGGCGCAATATCGTGGTGATTGCCGACGAGGCCCACCGCAGCCAATATGATTTTATCGACGGCTTCGCCCGTCACATGCGCGACGCCCTGCCGAATGCCAGCTTCATCGGTTTTACCGGCACTCCGATTGAGAAGGACGACCGGAACACCCAAGCAATATTCGGCAATTACGTCGATATCTACGACATCCAGCAAGCGGTAGAGGATGGCGCCACTGTGCCCATCTACTACGAGAGCCGCCTTGCCCGAATCGAACTTTCCGATGCTGACCGCACGGTGCTCGATGAACGAGTTGAAGAAGTCACCGAAGACGACGAGCTGACCGAACGGCAGAAACGCTTTGCCCGTTGGGCGGGCAAGGAAGCTGTGGTGGGAAGCGCAGGCCGTATCAAACAGGTTGCCGCCGACATAGTCAACCACTTTGAACAGCGCCTTTCGGCGGCAGAAGGAAAGGCCATGGTCGTCTGCATGAGCCGCCGTATCTGCGTTGCCCTGCATCGGGAAATCATAAATTTGCGTAAGGGTTGGTATCACCCCGACGACGACAAGGGCGCGATAAAAGTAATCATGACCGGCTCGGCCAGCGACCCGCTCGACTGGCAGGAACATATCCGCAACAAACCGCGCCGCAAGGCCATCGGCGACCGGCTGAAAGACCCCAAAGACCCGCTCAAAATGGTCATCGTGCGCGACATGTTGCTGACCGGCTTTGATGCTCCCTGCCTGCACACACTATACGTGGACAAGCCGATGAACGGCCACAACCTGATGCAGGCCATAGCCCGCGTCAATCGTGTCTTTGGCGATAAGGAAGGCGGTCTGGTTGTTGATTACATAGGGATCATCCAGGACCTGAAAAATGCGCTGGCTGACTACACGGCAAGCAAAGGGAGAGGCGCAATTTTCCACGACCAGGAAGAAGCCGTTGCGAAGATGCTTGAATTGTACGAAGTGGTGGTGGATATGTTCGCCTATTTCGACTATCGCAGCTACTTCACGCTTGAACCGAAAGCCAAGCTGGATTTTATTCTGGATACCGCGAACTACATCGAAGAACTGACCGATGAAAAAGCCGCTCAAACGATCCGCAACGGCAAGGAACGCTTCAAGGAAAACGTCATCCGCCTGCAAAAGGCCTTCGGGCTGGCGGTGCCGCACTCAAAGGCCCTGGAGATTCGGGACGACCTGGCGCTCTTTCAGGCCATCAAGGCCCGCTTCGCCAAGTTCGACGAGCAGAGCAAGACGCGCAGCAATGAAGAGATCGAAACCGCCATCCGGCAGATCATCAATGACGCCATCATTTCCAAAGAGGTGATAGATGTCTTCGATGCCGCCGGGATTAAGAAGCCGGACATCTCGATTCTCTCCGATGAATTCTTGGCCGAAGTCCGGGGTATGACACGCCGGAACTTGGCGTTAGAACTACTGAAACGCTTGCTGAATGACGAAATCACCACCCGTAAAAAAACCAATCTGGTGCAGGGGAAAAAATTCTCCGACATGTTGTCGGATGCCGTGAAGCGTTACCAAAATGGGCTGATCGACTCTGCTCGGTTGATTGATGAACTGATTCAGCTGGCAAAAGATATACGGGAGGCGGACAGGCGCGGCGAAGCGTTGAACTTGCGCCCCGACGAGCTGGCGTTCTACGATGCGCTTGCCGACAACCCCAG
Source organism: Acidobacteriota bacterium (assembly GCA_031389065.1). Taxonomy (GTDB): domain Bacteria; phylum Acidobacteriota; class Blastocatellia; order UBA7656; family UBA7656; genus JACQDB01. Next base: position 1,969 of record JANMSG010000868.1, read on the forward strand.
CGCTGAGGCCGTGCTGGGCGACCAGACCCTCAAACAGATCGCCCATGAACTGGTTGTAAGTGTGCGGCAGAATACCTCAATTGATTGGCAACTAAAGGAGAGCGTACAAGCCAAATTACGTGTGCTGGTGAAGCGGATTCTGCGTAAATACAAATATCCGCCAGACGATTCTGCTACCGGTGAATATACGACGTCTGTAACTAAAGTATTGGATCAAGCAGAACTACTGGCAGACTTCTGGACAACCGATAAATGAAGCCATGCCCCGGATAGGGGCATGTTATTTTTGAGAAAGATGTGGTTCTTATGAATAAGATTAATCAAAAACCCGAACTTCTGGCCCCGGCCGGATCGCTGGAGTCCTTCTTTGCCGCTATGGAAAAGGGGGCTGATGCCGTCTACGCCGGC
>JANMSG010000900.1:0-5029 GCA_031389065.1 Acidobacteriota bacterium
GGTCTTGGTCTTTACTGACTTTGTCGCGCGCCAAAAGTCCAGGGCTTGACGCAGGCGCTTGGGCGATGACATTCGAGGTATCGCCCTCTACAGATTTGCTTGCTTCTGCAACTTTTTCGGACGTGTTGGGTGAGTTATTACCTTTTTGCGAAATAACCAAAGGAATGCTGATAGCGAGAACAATGGCGGCGGCGGCAGCAAGCGCATATCTAGGCGTAGCAAATACGCTGAGAAGTGCTTTCAACCGGGCGAGCCAATTGGTGTTAGATACAACGATAGTTTTTTGTTCGGTTTCGATGGCTGCGTTTATAGTTTGTTTGTCAGGGATCGGGTTGGTTAAGGCGAAAGGAACCTCTTGTTCGGCAAAGCGAGCCAACGCGACAACACTGCTTCGGCAGGGCGAACAGTTCGACAAATGAATCTCGAAACGCGCCGTCTCCTTTTCCGCCAGGACGCGCTCTAGATAAAGACTTGCTAAATCGGGGTCAAACCCTTCGCAAGTTACTTCAGGCTGCCTCTGCTGTTTTACGTAACTGCGCAGCAGATTATCCATTACCTGATCTTCGATATGACTGATCTTCTCCATTTTTCTTACTGCTTCCCCCAAAAGAGAACGCCTTGAGGCGTTTCACTTGCGAAATAATTTTCCATCAATTTTGAGCCACTGCATCACTCGTGCTCCCTGCCTTGTCAGACTTGCGCTCGGACGATTCGTACAGATATTCGCTCACATTGATGTCCATCTCTTCAGCCGCAAGGGCGATGGCTTCGCTCACCTCTTGACGATTGAAGTTGTGATCGCGCAAAAGATTTTTTTCAACTTGCTTGCGAATTCGCTTTTGAACCTTAGTAATCCAACGACTGACCGTCGCTTCATGAACGGCGAACATTTGACCGATCTCTTTCAAGGTCAATTCATCGTAATAGTAATAAGCCAGGAGCAAACGCTCGCGTGTTTCAAGCGTAGAGATTGCGTTACGCAAAGCGTCACTGGCGGCCGCACGATACCGTTCCCGTATGAAAGAGATCTCCGTTGTTGGCGTGTTCTGTGGCGGTTCCGCCGCGTGAGCCAACTTCTCCATATCCTCAGGTTCATCGGTTTGAACATAACGGCTCGTCTGGCGGTGGGAATCCGCAGAGAGTTGAAAAACAACAGCGCGCAACCAGCCGCGCAGTGAACCACGCCCTGAATAAAAAGTGAATTTGCTGACCCGCATGCCTTCGGCTTCGCGCAAGCCGTACAACTCTGCGAATGTCGAATCGGCGAGTTGTTCCGCCGCGCCTCCATCTTGCGTCATCGTGCGCGAGATGTTTATCAAATAGCCTCGATAATCGCGGAAGAAATCTTCCCAAGCCTTATCGTCGCCTTTGGCGCAAGCCCTAGCCAGACAAAGCTCATCGCAGTTGAGCGAAGCCAGATATTCCGTCAATTCTTTTCTCGATTCGGCTGTCGGTTCAGGGTGCTCTTCATCGAAGACTTGAGACAGATATTTTTTGGCAGACGAAAAAAGTGTGGCAGATATTTCATCATCTGTGACGCTATAGCGCGTGGTGATGCGCGCCAGCGTTTCCGCTATCTCTTTCTGAAAAGTATTTCGGAATTCTTCAACAGTCATAGCTGTCTTTGCCCCGTCTGTCGAGCCGCTTCGTCTGTGCGCCGAATTCAACTTCAATAATTCATATCCTAACACAAACTATTGCGCATTCAAGAAACAGATTCGGCATAGATATCATCCGGCGAAATTTTGAGCGAAACGATATTCAGTGGATTATTTTTTTACGCTCGATTTTGGCTACAGGTTTTATCTCGGCAGCAGAGAGATTTGCGCTTGAACTGAAGAGTACAAACGTTTGCTGGTGTGGTGATTCTTCCAGAGAATTTTTATCGCAATCTGAAGTAATAGGTAGCCTAAAAGCGACCACCGCTCCTTGGCGCGACAGAGCCATTGGTAAGAATATATCTGAACGCAAAGCTATAGCGAAGACTTAGGTGCCTGGTTTAACAATGATTGATTGCAGAAAAGAGCTCTCTCGTCTATGCAACGATAAGAAAACGAGCGAGCTCTTTTGGCAATCAAAAACCTGAACTCTATGCCGCTACTGTCAGATCTTTCGTTTGGTAGTGGCTAATTAAATTCACGATTTTATGTATAATTGCCGATTTGGAAAAAGGCTTGGTCAAATAGTCATCAGCCTGATCTTTTATGACTTGGCTCGCTGCGTCCAACCTCTCGTGAGCGGTAACCAAAAGGATAGGGACGTCAATGTTTTCGGCCTTCATTATGCGAGTCAACTCCAGACCGTTTATGCCCGGAACGTGAATATCGCTGATGACTAGATCCCAATTTCCTTGTTGAACATGCGTTAATCCAACATTGCCATTTTCAACAATAGTTACGTTAAAACTGCCAGCGGTTTCAATCCATCGCTTTAGCAGTTTTGATTGAGCCGGATTGTCTTCAACAAGTAGAATGTTTCCTGAAGTCTGTGTTGTATTGTCAAATATATTTTCCATAATTACCCCACTTCAAGTGATTGCCGATGCAGAAGCTACTCTCATCCTCTAGCGGAACCATCGTTCCTTTTGCGGGCATTTCGATTTGCATACTTCAATCAAATATTTCGCTTTATATAGAAAGCTGTGTTGTGTGAATTTGTAGCGAGGTCAAACAAGGTACGAATACTGGCAAACGTAATTTCGCTCCTGATTATCTCTCAAGATGAAAAGGAGTCAATACATTTTTTTTTCTAAAGCAGGAATCGTTCAACTCGCCCTTGTGCGATGCCTTGAAAGAGATGAAAGTTTAGAGTTCGGCATGGATGCCAATGGTCATTGGTTAAAACCAGAGGCGCGCCTTTAAACATCCGCGGAACTCCAAACGGCTCTCCTGGTTGCGCCACTGCCGCCGAAATCTTCTTTACCATCTCACTGAAGTAATGATAAAGAACCTATGAGGGAAGGACTTGAAGTTTGATTACGAAAAGTCTTCCCGAAACCTGAACATTCGTTCATTATGTATTTTAAAGATTGCGCTAATACATTCCCCACATTAGTGCGCTTTACTCCTAAAATGTCCCTGCCCCAAAGCGAACATAAAATAAAAAGTATCAAAAGAAAAATTCATGGGAAGTTTGATAAAGAGAAAAATATGCAAAGGGATAAGCCTTTATCTTATCTTGTTTTTTCCCCTGGTTTGGATGCTCCTGGTAAGTCTTTTCATCAATTCTTTTGAGACGAGTGCTCGAAAAGAAATTTTGCGCCTGGTTCAACCGCATTCACCTGAATCGCAGAGCAAATGGCATTGAAACTTTCCAGCTCGTCGTTAAAAGAGAGAAGCGTACTTTATTCGAAACCAGGTTTTGACTAAAATCGGTAGAAGCATCAGCTTGATAAGAAATTGCCAACTGTTATTGTAAAGATGGCGAACGGCTTGGCGCATCATCTATTTTTCGAGGTGTTATAGAGAGGACGTTAGTGGAAAATACTCTATTTGAAAGCCAGAGACTGTATTGTGATTTAGTTGCCAAAAGCAGGGAGCTGGATTATGTTCACGACCTGAGCGGCATTTTGATTTCCATCAATGCGATGGCGGCAAAGACCTTAGGCTTCGAGCCTGAAGAATTGATCGGCAAAGATATGAGCCGTTTTTTACATCCGTCTTTTCAACATCTCTTTGCAGACTATCTCAAGCGCATAGAGGCAGAGAAAAGCGATACAGGTTTTTTCCGCGCCATAACCAGAAGCGGCGAAGAACGCATCTGGGTCTATCGTAATTCATGTTATGAAGAGGCCGGAAAACCACCCCTTGTAGCCGGTTACGCCCAGGACATCACGGAATTCAAAAAGGTGGAAAACCTGAACAAAAGGTTTGTGTCCATTATCGAAGCAACTTCGGATTTCGTCGCAACCCTTGCTTTGGACGGGCGAGTCTTATATGCCAATGGGGCGCTCAGAAAAGTGCTCGGCGTAAAAGATGCTGAGGAAATCCTGAAAATGGATGTAAACGACTCTCACCCCAAATGGGCTGCCGACCTGGTCCTGAATGAGGGGATATCTGAGGCAATTAAAAATGGAACCTGGAAAGGCGAGACCGCTCTGCTAGATCAGGATGGACATGAGATTCCTGTTTCTCAAGCAATCATCGCGCATAAATCGAGGGAAGGCGCGGTTGAATTTTTCTCAACGATTGCTCGTGATATCAGCGAATCGAAACGCGCAGAAAAAGCGTTGCAGCAGAATAATCATTTGCTTAAAGCCTTGAGCCGCGCGCAAGCCGAATTTATTACTGAATCGGAGAGCAAAGTCTTATTTGGTGATTTGCTCGATGACCTGCTTTCCCTCACGCAAAGCGAATATGGATTCATAGGCGAAGTACTCCATACCTCGGCAGGTAAAGCTTTTTTGAATACCTACGCAATCACCAACGTAAATTGGGATCAGAAAACGCGCGAGCTTTACGATAAATATTCCGCCGTCGGCTCCGAGCTTAATCGTCTGAAATCACTGATTGAGGAAGCCTTGACGACAGGCAAAGCGGTCATCTCCCACTCGCTGAAAACGGCGGACTCACAAAGCGAATCCACGCAAGAAGGGTTCGCGCTGTGCCTGCCTATGTATGCAGGCGCGGAGATGGTCGGGATGATTGGCATCGCCAATAGACCGGAAGGATATGATGATTCACTGGTCGAATTTTTGCATCCCTTTACCTCAAGCTGTAGCAACATTATTCAAGCATACAAGACAGAGCAACTGCGCAAACTTGCGGAACAGGAAGTCGTTAAGCTTTCATTGGTTGCCAGCAAGACCGACAATGCGGTGGTAATTACCAACAACAGAGATTTGGTTGAGTGGGTAAATGAAGGCTTTGTTCGACTGACAGGCTACACGCTCAATGAGGTGCAAGGCAAAAGGCTCAACGATATTTTGCAAGGACCTGATACACAACAGGAAGCGGTTGAAAGAATTGCGGAATTATTGAAGTCTAAAGTCAACTTTACCGAAGAAATTTTGAACTATCGCAAAGATGGG
>JANMSG010000326.1:0-5141 GCA_031389065.1 Acidobacteriota bacterium
GCGGTCGCGCAGAGCGAGAAGACAGACCCGATTGGGACTTGGAAGTGCGAGTACAAAATCGGCGACCAGCAGCGGACTTCCGAACTGACGATCAAGAAGGACGGGGACAACCTCGCCGGAACGATGAACTGGCCCGACCAGAAGGATGAGAAACTCAAGGACGTGAAATTCAAGGACGGGAAGCTGACGTTCTCTGCCGTGCGGAAGTTCATGGATAACACGATCCCTATCGACTACACTCTGACGATCGACGGGGACAAGCTCAAGGGGAAGGGAACGGCGGAGCTTGGGGGCCAGAAACAGGAGTTTGACATCGAGGGGAAGAAGGACAAGTAGCCTTTGGTGGGTCTTGAACGCCAGTGTTGTGGCGCGCTCTCCCGACCATGTCCACTGGGTTCTCGGTCACGCGAGCGTTATGCCGTCTGAGTGCGGCATAACGTTATGTTGAAGAGGCGCAGCCCCTTTATGGTAGCTTGGAATCGTCAAACACCAATCTACCGACAGGGGGTGCACCATGACTGACATCAAGTATGTCGTTTTCGCTGTCCTTCCTCTCCTGCTTCCGATTCCCACAAAATCTTCTTATCCCAAATAAAAACTTTGTCATCTCTTAATCCTCTGGGATAATTTGGCCGATTTTGGTGACGATCTGCTGGGCTATTGGTGGGTCGTAGTTTGACATTACGATGATCATGTATCCGGTATCGAGATGAATATCCAACTGGCTATTGATGCCAGAAAAGCCTCCTGAGTGCCCGATGGTTCTTCTACCGTTTACTTCGGCGCAGTAGAAACCATAACCGTATTTCAACCCCGGACCCGCAGCTACTTTTCCGGTAGTCACAATGTCCGTGTAACGCTGACTAAGGAGTTTATGTCCGATGAGCGCGTTGGCGAATTTGAGCAAATCGGGGGCGGTTGAAAAGCCTCCGCCCGCCGGGCCGCCTTTGACCACATGCAGAAAAAGATTGTTTGCTCGCGGGCCAGGAATGAATCGCCCCTCCTCATTTTCATTGGTATAACCGATGGCAAGGTTCGGCGTGTCATGATCGAGTTCATATGCGTCAGTGTCGTTCATTCCTGCTGGTTTATAAATATGTTCGCGGACATAGCTGAAGTAGTCCTGACCGCTCACTTTTTCGATCATTGCGCCCACAAGCATGAACCCAGCGTTGCTATAGCTCATACGCTCACCGGGCTGAAACAGAAGCGGCTTGTCTACGAACAACGGCAGATAATCTTTGACGGCTTTAAAGCGCTCCTTCGATGTTTCAAAAAACTTTGGCGTGAAATAATCAGTAAGGCCGGAAGTGTGGGTCAACAGGTGATGAATCTTTACCTTTCCCGCGACTTCCTTATTCGGATAATCGGGCAGAATCTTGCCAACCGTATCATCGAAAGAGAGCTTTCCCTGCTCGACGAGTTGAGCAATCGCCACCCCGGTAATCATCTTGTTCATCGAGCCGAGATTAAACTTGGTGTCTATTCGATTGGGAACGTTGTAAGCCTTGCTAGCGAGACCATAGGCATTCTGGAAGATGGGCTTACTATCCTTGACGACCAGGACGCTGCCTGAAAAAACATCGGCGGTCACCAAGCGCTTCAAATAGCTATCCAGCCAGTGTGCGAACTCCGTCTGACTCATCTTGCGTGCATTCGCCGGTCGGATAGGCACATTGCTAATAGCCATAATGATGTGCGGCTCTTCCGGAGCCACTTTAACCGTGAGCCTCGACTGCAACTCGGTTAGCCTGGTCTCCCCGAGGGCGACGATTTCGTTGTCGGAAGATTTTTCGATGGCGATGATTTTCACCTCGCCATTTGTGTGGCTCGCGCCGACCAAGTAGCTCGCACGAAAATCCGCTGGTGCTTGTTCAAGCAAAGGCTTGGCGTAGCTCGCCGTCATGAAATTGCGTATGGCGTCAAAATCACCGCCCTTGTAAAAGCGCAGCCATTCTGAGAGGCGGCGTCCCGCCGGTGTGTCGGGAATGGAAGGGACTTTATTCTGCGCAGACGTTTGCGTCTGAATCAGTGTGCCTACAACCAGCAGCAGAAGGCTTAATGTTGCGGAAGAAATAAAATTTAGTTGTGTTCGTTTCATATCATTTTTAGCCTCACTGACTAATCAGTCCGTAATTGAAAAACTCTTTAATGCTCGGTTCAAAAACTGCTTTTCAAGGGCCTTTTTACCCTCAAGCGGCTTTGCCCCAAAGCTGCCCAAAATCTAAGCGTCAGCCATCTTGCCCAAAAAGTCCAGTGGCTGTCACAAAAAGTTGGCTGCAATTAGCTTTTGGGCGATTATTGGGCAGTTTTTGGGCAAAGCCGTTTCGCTCTGGAAAGCCTCAGACCTAACCCCTATGGGCTCTATTTCTCTAGGGGCTGGGAATCAGCCTGGCGGAGTATGCAGCGATGGACTGAACTTCTGGATAACATTTGTGGCTGCAGATCAACTGGCGCGTTTCTGAAGCTTGATTCATTTCCTTATGGAAGACGAAGCAGGCGCGGCAGGGATGGAGTTGAAAGAGGAGGCAGGGCGCCTCACACTGGGCTATTACAAAACAGGATTGAAAATAGATTGCCAATCTTGATGGTCAAAAAGTAGAGGCGTATGATTTCACTATCCAAAGGGTTCAAACCTCTTAACAGGCTGTATAATCTTAGGCGGCTATGTAATTGAAATATACATAGAGCAAAGTTTGGCTATCGGAAAACCAAAAAGTTTAGGTTAGCAATAACAGGTTTATGATTAGCAAAACAAGTTTGCCTTATCATAAACCTTTATTCAGGGTCTGATTCTTGTTAGGCAGCTTCTCAGCAATAATATGTGGGTGACAATCTGGGCTAGGTAAATTATAGTTAAATCTATTGGGGTGTGAATCCTTGTCTCTCCATAGGAGTGCCGCTCATGAAAAAGGTAAGCCTCTTCCTGCTTTTTATAATCGGGAGCCTGCCAAGTCTCTACACACATAATGCGAATCCAGTTCTCACTCAGGTTGAACGGGCCCAACAGATAATCCCGACAGCAACAGACTGTATGGAAAGAAAATGGGAATACTGTTCACTGTTGTTGACATACTATTCAACAAAATCGAAAGATGGGAAATACACAGCCACTGCTGACATTTGCTACTACCAGTCAACGGGATGCAGGAGAGAGAGAATAGTGTCGCAAGATTATTCAACTGGCGTCTACGACGATGCCAGAGCGAAAGCGATAGCGAAACTGGCAGAAGATGGGTGGGAGATGTTTTTGTTCACGCCATCATCGGGAGCGGGTGAATACTCTTTTAGGCGAAGAAAGATGTAACGATGCAACGCTGCCTAACAAGGGCATCAACCGGAGCGCGGCGAGCGAGTTTCTAATCATCAGGCGCGTCTGGATATTGAATCCAGACGCGCCTGATGATTTCTTTATAGAACCGCTATTGCAATCTGAGGCTGTGCCAGCTTCTCAACTCTATTGCTCACCCTATGCACATCACAGACGATGCCAGCATAAAAGTTTTTCTCGCCAAGTTCATAATCAAACCAGATGGCAGGCTTGCCGCAACTGCTATCTGAGACTGGTGACAGACAGGTGATGCCGTGCTCTGCTGCGGTCTTCGGCATCACATAAACATGCGGCTCTTTGGTCTTCTTCGATGACCGCTTACGCGCAGTGGTCTTTGCTGCGGGTTTCTTCTTTGTCGTTGGTTTCTTTTTCGTCATGATTTCTCCTGAACAATAGTAGGGCGCGCTCGAATCATCCAGCACGCCGGAGTCCTATTTGGAAAGATGTGTTGCAATGTCCTTCAATGAATTCATCGCAAGTTCGCTGTGACTGGCTGGCGGCCTTTCCAGGTCTGCCAATTCCAAAAGCGCATCAACGATTTCGCCGGCTACACTTTCGATCATTAGCGGGTGGTCAAGGAATTTTGCCAGTGGCTCTGCGAGTTCAGAGGCGAGCCGGGCAAACTCTCGACGCTCCGTTGTTCGTTTTGATGGGGTTGGTTCTGATGCTGGTATTTTCTTTTTCAATGTAGTTTCTCCTTTGCACGTGATGAGCAGGGCGCGCCTGCCTGGTTAATGGTTATTCAAAAAGCGCTAACGTTTGGACGGGTTCGCCTGTTTGGTCGTAAACCGTGAAATGGCCTTCAAAGCCAGCATTCGTGTTGCTGTATTGAAGCGAAAAAGCACGGACGTTTTTGTGTCCAAGAAAAAGGAATTCGCCGTGCTCTGAAAGGACGTAGCTTCCCACAAGGTCTATTGCATCTTTGCTGAGTGGGAACCGGTCGCCTTCCCTGCTCTGCTTTGGTTAGTTGATCGCCTTGGCTCTATTCATCGCCTGCGGATTACAGATCGGGCAGAGGCGCGGCGTAGCTTTCCGGTTCTTCAAGCTGCGCTCTGCTTTGCGGGTTCCTTTCCAAGTCCGGGCAAGTGAGAAAGTGAGTCCTGCTTGCGTAATCACTTCCATCAATCTTGCGCCTGTGCCTTTCGTGTGAGCATCAAGGCGCGCCGGCAAGTCGGTGGTGAAGCCGATGTAATGCGCAGCGTGTTTATAAGGCTCGGAAAAGTGCAGCAAATAGATGGTGCCTTTCACAAGTCGCCTCGATAAGCTGCTTTGCGGTGATAGGTTGTCCATTCGCTCTGTGTGTAGCCTTCGTGACAGGGGCGGCATTCGATTTCTGTCTTTTTGCAGTCTGGCTCCAGGCATCCTGAGACTTCTTTGCAATCGAAGCAGCGATGGTAATGAAAGCCACTTGCCTCTAAGCGAGCGCGGCGAAAGCGCACAGCTTGAAGAAACAAATCGCTGCGTTGCTCCCTGGTGATCCACTCAACGGGGATGCCGTATTGAGTTTGACACTCACTTTCGAGCGGGAAGCCTTCCTGCTCTGCATAGTCTTTCAGGCTTTGAATGTCGCGTTCATGGGTGTCGCAGTTAACAAGCCTGCCGTTTAGCGCCTCCATGTGTTCTGGAATAATTTGCGGTGCTGGTTTGCTCATTGAAGTTTTCCCCTTTCAGAAAATGACGAAGGGAGGTTGTTAGCCTCCCCTTTTACCTATATGTCCATGCCGTTGTAAGTTGGTCCGTCGGTGACTGGCTTGTAACCGTTGAGCCAATCCTTTTCAGGCTCTTGCTCAAGGTTGGCTGACCAGTCGGC
>JANMSG010000952.1:0-1517 GCA_031389065.1 Acidobacteriota bacterium
ACGACCTGGTATGCTTACCTGATTAATCCACGCAGTCATCGCGTCGTGCCGATAAAACTCTTCAAAGAGGAGGGCAAGCTGACAAACCAGTTCAGCTATGACAATTACATCTTTGAAGACGAAGGGTTGGCCAAGCGCTGGCGCGCCCCCGAGATCATTCGCAACGGCAGGCTAGCGCCGCGATTCTCTGTTTACACTCCAATCAAACATCGTATGGGACGCGACACTTATGTGTGGAACGGCAAGTATTACGCCTTTGTGCGGTAACTTGCGACAGCGGCGCTTGCAATGGCAAAGGAGCGGGAACCCGTAAAGCCAAAAGCTGCCGCGTTGATTTGGTGCAAAGAGAAACCGCACCATCGCGTGTTTGTCTGGTTTGATCTGCTACTTGCTGATGCTGCCTCTCAAGTCGGATTCAATGTCATCGGGCTGAAATGATTGCCGCATAACTTCACATCTTTTTCATTGGTGTGCTATATTTCTCGTCTTTTGAAAACATAAAATAGATGCCGGTTGCTGGTTTTACGGAATCTCAACTAACATCTGACATCTACGATCTGACAACTTTTTTAGGAGATTATCTTGAGCATACTTGTTGATAAAAATACTCGCCTGGTGGTGCAAGGCATCACCGGCAAAGAAGGAACTTTTCACACCAAACAGATGGTCGCTTATGGCACCAATATCGTCGCAGGTGTAACGCCGGGCAAAGGCGGAACGACGCACGAAGGCATACCGATTTTCAACACCGTTGAAGATGCAGTGAAAGCGACAGGCGCCAATGCCAGCGTCATCTATGTACCGCCGCCGTTTGCTGCTGACGCCATTATGGAAGCCGCAGACGCAGGGCTGCCGCTCGCAGTCTGCATCACCGAAGGCATACCTGCATTGGATATGATCAAAGCCTTCGATTATCTGAAGGGTCGCGCAACTCGTTTAATCGGTCCCAATTGTCCGGGCATTATTTCGCCAGGCAAATGCAAAATAGGCATTATGCCCGGTCACATTCATTCGGAAGGCCGTATCGGCGTGGTCTCGCGCAGCGGAACCTTGACCTATGAAGCTGTGCATCAACTCTCTCAAGCAGGGTTCGGTCAATCATCGGCAATTGGCATCGGCGGCGACCCAGTCATTGGTACGACGCACGTTGACGCCTTGATGTTGTTTAACCAGGACCCTGACACAGACGCCGTGATTATGATTGGCGAAATCGGCGGCACGGCTGAAGAGGCTGCAGCGCTTTATGTCAAAGAGAATATGAAGAAGCCCGTCATCGGATTTATTGCAGGTCAAACAGCGCCTCCCGGTCGTCGCATGGGACACGCCGGCGCCATCATCGCCGGAGGCAAAGGCACTGCCGCAGAGAAGATGGCTGCAATGACTGAAGCCGGAATCTACGTTGTCGAAAGCCCCGCAGATATGGGCGCAAAAGTTGCCGAAGTGCTTGGCAAATCGTAACTGGCACCTAGCCTTTGGCAGGCTCTTGTCGTTGGTCAATCGTTTTGGCTCAGTGGTAA
>JANMSG010000977.1:0-5075 GCA_031389065.1 Acidobacteriota bacterium
TATCAATGGCGACGGTATCAAAGACATGATTTTTGCAAGCGGTGGAGGCTTTGTCAGGGTCAGTGCTTTGCTGGGACCTTTTTCGAGTGGAGAAAATATTGATTTTCGGGAAAGGAACCCCGATGCAGTGTTCATCAATCGGAACAACAAAGAGGGATTTCGCAACATATCCTTTGCCGATGTGAATGGCGATGGCATAACAGATATTCTTGCTCAAGCCTTTACCTACAACGAGGAGAACAAGACATACGTGAACTCCATCAAAGTGATTTTCGGTTCAGCGAATCTAAAAGATGGCGTAGAGAGGTCGTTTTCAGATGAAGAAGTTGATGCAAACATCGCTGCAGGAATCGGCTACTTGGTCTTAGCCACAGGAGATGTCAATAAAGATGGCAGCGATGATATTGTACTCTCCTATCCATATAGCTCCGGCGTTCCATGGTTTTCCGGCAAAGTTGAGATTGTCTTTGGCTCACCCGCAATACGCGGCAAGCTTACGCCATCTACGGCAAGCATCGTTGGTTTGCCGCAACCTTTAGAATTTAACCCGCCACCCAATTATCAATTCGGTGATAGTTTGGGTGCAGTTATCAATGTTCAAGATTTTAACGGCGATGGGATTGTAGATATTTTGATTGGCGCTCCCGGATTTACCGCCAACCAACAAGGACAATCCAAGCCTTTACATCGAGTCTATGTCATTTTAGGCTCTACAGAACTCAACAGTCAGACAAAGATTGAAACAGCGCGGCTGCAACAGGATATTACTTTCAAGCCGCTTTCCTTACGTTATGCTTTAGGCTCTGACATCAACAGCGGCGATTTTAACGGTGATGGGATTGCCGATATTTTCATTACTGCGTTTATCGAAAAGAAGAGTGGACCAAGCGCTCGTACTACCTTCATCTATTTCGGCGGACCGCTTCGCCGACCTGAAATCAGCGAAGCAACCTATAAGAAAGGCTCTGCGGAGTTATTGATTTTTGGCAAAGAGTTCACAGGCTCTGCGCAAGTAGAAATTAATGGTACGCTTATCAATCGCGCAGTCGTTTTCGACGTTGAAAAAAATCAACTCGTCTTGCAAGGCTCAACAACAGAATTGAATCTACAATCAGGAAAAAACCATCTCGTCATTGTCAGAAAAGATTTGCGCTCCGATTCATTCACCTTCAAAGTGAAAGGACAGTAAAGACCACGCGTCGTATGCAGTCAAACTGATAGCCTCAGAAACTCCTGCATGGTTTGTAGCTATCTTTGAGCTTTTGCGGTATGCTCCAACGCTTTTCAATCCCAGCCTTTTTCTTTTAGTATCTTCGTTCGTCATTTCAATATCACAGGTGAACCGTTAAAGATGAAAGTAAAACAAGCCTCTCTGCTCCTTCTCACCACAATCTGCTTTTGCATACCGGCAATCGCCCAGGAGAAATTCGAGTTCTATTCGCGCGGTCCCTATCGCGAAAATGTGCCGCGTCCTTCGGCAATCACTGGCTACGAGCCTGGACAGTTTCAAACACCTCACGGGCAAATCGTCCGTGTCGCGGAAAAGATAGCCGAAGCAGCTACTGATCGCGTCAAGCTCATTGAAAACGGGCAGACCTGGGAATATCGCAAGCTTTACCTGGCAATCGTTTCCGCGCCGGAAAACCTGGCGCGCCTTGATGAGATCAAAGCCAACGTCGCAAAACTCGCAGACCCGCGAAAGACTACCGAAGCCGAAGCCAATCAAATCGCTGCCAACACTCCGATAATCGTCTGGCTCAACTACGGCATTCACGGCAACGAATCGGCAAGCTATGAAACCGTGCAGCAAGTGCTGTATCAACTCGCCGCTTCCAATGAACCGCGCACTCTGGAGCTTTTGAAAAACGCTGTCATCGTCATCAACCTCATGCACAATCCTGACGGACATGAACGCTTCGCGGTCTGGGAAAATTCCGTAGCCCTTGGCGACGCCGAAAATTTCAGCATCGAACACCGCGAGCCTTATCAAATTTACGGGCGCGTCAATCATTATCGCTTCGATTTGAATCGCGATATGTTGGCTCTTACACAGCCCGAAAACCTGGCTGTTGTCAGCGCCCTTCGCGAGTGGCATCCGCAAGTCTTCGTTGATCATCATGGACAAGTCGCAAACTATTTCTTTCCGCCCATTGCTGATCCGATGAATAAAAACTTGCCGGCTGAGAAATCGAAATTCTGGTTCGACAAATTCGGACGGGGCAACGCCGCAGCCTTCGATAAATACGGTTGGAATTATTATACGCGTCACGTTTTCGATTTGTATTACGCGGGTTATCAGGATTCGTGGGCATCCTTAAACGGCGCAATCGGCATGACGTATGAAACTGACGGTGGAGGTCCACGTTCTCTAAACAGTAAACTCGAAGACGATACCATTCTCACCTTTCGTCAAGGCATCGCTAAACATTTCACGGCTTCGATGGCAACGCTTGCAACGGCTGTAGATAATCGTCAGGCACAACTCAAAGACTATTATGGGTTTTTCAAAACCGGTATGGACGAAGGCAGAACGGGGCAGATGAAGCGCGTCGTTTTGCTGCCCGGCAAAGACCCTTCGCGCACAGCCGCCCTGGTTCGCAACCTCGTCGTAGAAGGCATAGAAGTACAGGTTGCGCGGGAAGGTTTCAAATCAACAGCGGCTCACGATTACGTTGCGGGGAAAGCCTCGGCGAAAGATTTTCCGGCGGGCACTTACGTCATTGATTTCAATCAGCCGAACAAGAGACTTGCGAAAGCTCATCTGGAGCCGAATGCCGAACTCGACAAAGATTTTGCGAAGCGCGAGTTCGCGCGCCGCGAACGCAATGAAAAACGTGGTAAGAATGTCGAGAAAGAAGGCTACGAATTTTACGACACGACCTCCTGGTCTTTGCCGCTGGCCTTCGGCGTTGAAGCCTATTGGACTCAAGACGCGCCCGCGGTCAAAGGCGCGCAGGTGCAATTGACCGACGTGATTACGATTTCAGGTCCGCACAAACATTTCAGCGCTTTGTTGAATGCGGCGGATTCATTACCGTTGCCGGGACTCGGCGGCGGCGTTGAAGGCGGACGCGCCAACACCGCTTACCTGATTCCTTACGGCACAGACCCTGCGACGAAGCTTCTCATCGCCTTGCTTGGCGAAGAGTTCAAAGTAGCGGTGGCGACCAGACAGCTAAACGCCGGAGGGCGCAATTGGTCTGCGGGAACTTTGATTGTGCGGACGGCTCGCAATCCGGAAACCCTGCACGAGCGCATAGCGAAACTCGCCATTGAAACCGGAGCGCGCGTATTCGCGGTCAATTCCGCATACAGCGAAGAAGGCGACACAGGCATTGGTTCCGAAAATGTCGAAAGCCTCAAAGCTCCGAAAGTTCTTGTCGTCTGGGATGAAGGCACAAGCCCTACAGGTTACGGCGCGTTGTGGTATACCTTCGAACGCGGCTACGGTTTGAAGTTCACGCCTGTCACAATCAACACCTTGAAGGGCATCAATCTTTCGCCATTCAATGTAATTATTTTTCCAGACGGCAGCGGCGGCGCTTATCAAGCGGCTTTAGGCAAAGGCGGAATTGATAAATTGAAAGAGTGGGTCAACGGCGGCGGCGTCTTGATCGGTCTGAGCGGCGGCGCGGCAATGTTTACAAACAAAGATGTAGCCTTGACGTCTTCAACCATTGTTGGCAGAGAAGCAGAATTAATCCCTTCTGGGCCTGCGCCGCCGCCTGTTCCGCCAGCCACATCTACACCTGAATCACAACCTGCTACGCCTGCACAGCAGCCCCAGGCTCAGAGCACTGCGCCTAAACAAGGAGCCGTGCAGAATCCAGCGAAAGAACCGAAAGAGTCGAAAGAGAAGGGTAAGGAGAGTGTGGCGGCGAAGCCTGAAGAAAAAGTTGCGGAGAAGAAGAAAGCAACAGAGCCTATCGGATTGCCCGGCGCGTCTTTTTTGACCAGGATTAACCGCGATCATTTTCTCTCTTACGGTTATGATGCGGATTCACTGGTGGTGTTGATGACCGGTAACACCTTCTTCCGCCCGTCAAAAAATGGCGCAAATGTGGTCACCTTCACTAGCGAAGGACAGTTGACGGTTGCAGGTTTCACCTGGCCCGATAACACGGAAGAATTATTGCGTGGCACAGCTTACCTGATAGATGAACCAACGGGGCGCGGACACGTCATCATGTTTGCGGAAGACCCGAACTTCCGCTTCTTGTGGCGTACGTCGCAGCAGATGTTTATGAACTCTGTATTGCTTGCGCCATCGCTCAGATAAAAATTTCGAGCAAGAGTTGGACGGAAATAAAAAGCGATGAGCAATCAATGGGCAATCTGCGTTTGACTGCTTATCGCTTTTTGCTTTTCCCCTGACGATGTCTGTTTCTGGCGGCTCAATTTATTGTAGTAATCCGAGATGTATCGCTTCATGCCAAACTGCACCCAACTCATGCCGTGTTTTTCCGCTTCGGCTTTGACTTGCTCGACCGTTTGACTTTCCTGAGTCATGCGATAACAGGCTATGACAACGCCTGTTCTGTCTGCTCCATGTTTGCAATGAACGAAGACCACGCCATTTTCAGGATTGTTGATGATGGACAAAGCTTTGACGATCTGCTCATCGCTCGGACGGCTCAAGCCGCCCATTGGCAGAGCGTAATAATTCAAGCCCAATTCTTTCGCTTCTTGCTGTTCGGCAATCGTATTTTCGTCTTCACCGCGCAAGTTGAGTATGCTCTTTACGCCAAGCGAAGCGAGCTTTTTCAACCCCTCTTTTTTCGGTTGTGCGCCGCGATAGAGCCGCTCATTCACCTGATGAAAATTTGGCAACTCTTTGTAGGATATTGCGGATTGGGAAAAGCTTACAGAGGAAAGTAGCGCCATCACCATGGCAATGGCGCTGATACCGCGAAGATTTTTTTTCATCTAAATTCCCCTGCGCGGACACCCCGTATCTTTAGGACGGGGAGGAGCGCAGTATTGCGATTGCTCAAACTAAATCGGTTTGTTAGACTGTCGAATCTAACAGCTTAAAGGCACGAAACTCTGCAAAGAGCGGATACGGTTATCGAAGA
>JANMSG010000979.1:0-9023 GCA_031389065.1 Acidobacteriota bacterium
TCTTCGATAACCGTATCCGCTCTTTGCAGAGTTTCGTGCCTTTAAGCTGTTAGATTCGACAGTCTAACAAACCGATTTAGTTTGAGCAATCGCAATACTGCGCTCCTCCCCGTCCTAAAGATACGGGGTGTCCGCGCAGGGAAATTTAGATGAATTAACTTGTCAAGCCTGGCAACCAACAAACTGCTACTGGCAACCGACAACGCCTGTGTGTAACAATCTTTGGTGATGAAAATCAAGTTTGTATCAGTTGGAAAAGTCATTGCGATACTGGTCTTCGTTTCCGTCGCGGTGGCGCTCGGAATTTATCTGGTCAAAAAGCGCATACCAATTGATAACAGCCCTATCAAAAATAGATTAGACGGCACCATAGTCGCCATCTTCAACAACACTCGATACGCCCACGAAACCGACGGGCGGGTGAAGTTCATATTGACCGCCGGAGTGGATAAAGCTTATTCAAACGGCAATCACGAGCTCGAGCAAGTGCATCTCGAATCCTTCGGCGCCGAAGGCGATCGGGTAGATTCGGTGACCGCAGACAAGGCTCGGGTCAGCGACACGGCAAACCTCACAACGCTTGACGCGGAGTTTATTGATAATGTGCTTGTGCGAACCACGGAAGGTTCGACGCTCAAGACGAACTATTTACATTATAATCACGAAAAAAACATCGTTGATACGAAAGAGCCTGTTGAATTCGATAGCGCCACTTTGTCAGGCAAAGCCACAGGAATGACAATTGAGATGACACAGGAGCGCGTTCACCTGCTCAAAGATGTTGATATGACCGTCAAACCCAACGCCGAAGCAAATAAAAATGTGGCGAACCCAGTTAACACCAATGTAAAAACCGACGATAGCGAAACGCCTGCGCAGAGAGCAGCGCGCAAAGCCGCGAAACGGGCTCGAAAACAGGAACGCCGCAGACAGGCAGATGCCTTAGCGCAAGCCAATTCACAGAGCAATAAGGCGAACGCTTCCGCAAATGGCAACGCCACAAACAGCCAAACGAAGGGAAATAAAACAAGCGCCGGCAAGCCGACAAATACTTTGCAAGTTGCCAAACTTCCTACACGCATACGCTCGGAATCCGCGCTATTTGAAAAGCAGGAGCATCGCGTAGCCTTCAACAACACCGTCATCATCACGCAAGGCTCTGATGAAATGCGCGCCAACAATATGCTCGGTTTGCTCACCGAAGAGAACAAATTCGAGCGCGTAGAAGCGCGTGGCAATGCTTACTTGAAGCAAACCGACAAAGCAGAAATCAAATCTGCCGACATGGATTTCTTCTTTGATGAACAACGCCTGACACGCGCCGTCGCAACAGGTGAAGCCTATGTTCGTTCGCTGGGTTCCGAATCCGTGAAAGAGGCGCGCGCTGCAACCATGGAAGCAATATTTGCGCCTACGGAAAGCGGCAGCGCGATTAATACCATCACCGCGACGGGCAATGCCAATTTGCAAATCCACGCGCCCAAATCGAAAGACGAAAAGGCCAATCCTACGGAGCGCGAATTGACAGCCAATCAAGTGGTAATGAATTTTTACCCTGACGGTCGCAACATCGCTTTTGCTCAAGCCAACGAAAACGCCGTGATGAAAGTCACGCCGATTCGCGCTGAAAAAGGTGTTGATAAAAAGACCATTCAGGCTCCGCAGATGACCGCAGATTTTTTTGAAGAAGGAAATCGCGTCAAAACATTCCATGCAACGGGCGGCGTCAAAGTCGAACTGGAAGCAACCGTCGCAAAGGCTCATCCGCTGCGCGTCACGACCAGCAAAATCCTTACTGCCGATTTCGTGGCAGACTCGCAAGACGTTGATACGCTGGTGCAACAAGGCGATTTCAAATATAACGAAGGTGACCGCAACGCCGTTGCCGAAGCGGCTACCTACAAAGGGCAGACGGAATTTTTAATGCTGCGCGGCAAACGCCCTATGGTTTGGGACGCCAAGGCGCGCACCCAGGCAGATGAGATTGATTACGATCACGTCAAAGACGAATCGTTTGCGCGCGGCGATGTTCGCACGACATATTACAGCCGCGAAACGACCAACAATTCAACGCCTTTCAAGAATACGAAATCGCCTGTCTTTATCACCGCCGACAAAGGCGATGCTCGTAACAAGGATGGTGTAGCCGTTTATACGGGCAATGCTCGCGGCTGGCAAGACGATAATTTTGTGAAAGCTGATCGCTTAGAGCTTTATCAAAACGACAAGCGCATGGTGGCGATCGGCAAAGTCGAAAGCGCGCTTTATCAAGTTAAGAAAGAGTCCCAGCAGAGCAAGAGCGAAGTCGTGCCGGGCTTTGCCACGGCTGACCGTATGACCTATTCCGATGCCGACAGGATTGTGCATTACGACGGTTCCGTGAAAGCGCGGCAAGGTACAGATAATATAGACGCTTCCGTTGTTGACGTTTATTTGATGAAAGAGACGAACGAAGTTGAACGCCTGATTGCCGAAGGTAACGTCGCTTTGGCGCAACCCGGCAGACGCGGAACGGGCGACAAATTGGTTTATACATCGGCAGATGGACGGGCTGTTTTAGTCGGCAAAAATGCTCGCGTTGAGGATGCGGAAAAAGGCACCACAATAGGCGCTCAATTGACTTTCTACAGTCGCGATGATAAGGTCGTTGTGGATAATCAGCAAGGCACCGGGCGTGTTAAATCAACTCATCGGCTAGTAAAAAAATAGATAAAAGTGAAGAAGCGAAAAGCAGTCAAAAAGGCAGTAAAACAAGTGTCAGTCGTTGATTCTCTCAGTCAAAGAACCCCTACTATCGAGTCCTCTGTAAGCGAGCCTTCAAGCTTGCGAACCAGCAATAATGGGGCTGTGCATCCCGCAGAAAAAAGCAAGACGACGGCAAGTTTACAATCAGAAGCCGGCGGGGCAACGAACTTGCCAGCGCAAGAAAATTTTCCTGCCAATGGCCAAACGAACATGACAGAGACGGCGATTGTACAAATCATCAATGAGCCTGCTGTTCAATCAATAGACGAGCCTATTGTTCAAGCGCCCCTCGTCACCCCTCCGGTAATTTCGGCGAGCAATGGCAAATCTGTTGCGTCTGTACATGTAAGCGTGCTGGGTGCCGAAGGGTTGCGAAAATCTTATCGCAAACGAACAGTCGTCAATAATATCTCGCTTGCCATCAGACAGAATGAAATCGTCGGGCTTTTAGGTCCAAACGGCGCCGGCAAAACGACTGTCTTTTACATGATTGTCGGTTTGGAGAAACCAGACAAAGGGAAAATTTTTCTCGATTCGAAAGATATTTCGCGCCTGCCTATGTACCTTCGGGCGCGAAACGGCATCAGCTATTTGCCGCAAGAAGCCTCTGTGTTTCGCAAGCTGACGGTTGAAGAAAATATTTTGCTGGTGCTGCAAACCATGCCGCTATCGAAACGAGAGCGCGAACACAGGCTTGAAACTTTGCTCGACGAACTGGATATTGAATATGTTCGTCACACCAAAGCTTATCAACTTTCGGGTGGCGAGCGACGACGCACAGAAATCGCCCGTTGCCTGGTCATCGAACCGCGTTTCATCTTGCTTGATGAACCCTTCGCGGGGATTGACCCGATAGCGGTAATTGATATACAACGCATATTGCAAAAGCTGCGCGAGCGCGGCATAGGGGTCTTGATAACAGATCATAACGTGAGAGAAACGCTGGCTATTACAGATAGAGCGTATATAATTAACGAAGGTCAAATTTTTAGAGCCGGAACTCCCGATGCTCTAACACAAGACGAAGAAGTAAAACGAGTTTATTTAGGAGAGAATTTCAGAATGTGAGATTAGGTTTCAGGTGCAAGGTGTTAGGGGTAAGTAATAGCGGGACATAGCTGGCTAAACCTAAAACCTAAAACTTAAAACCTAAAACCTGAAAGTGTTATGTCAGTTAGACCCAATCTTCAAACAAGTCTTTCGCAGAAGCTGGTTCTGACGCCACAGATGCGCCAACGTATCGAGTTGCTGGCGATGACCAAGCTGGAGCTTGTGGATATGGTTACGGTTGAACTCGTAGCCAATCCTGTACTGGATACGGTGGAGGCGGGCGATGTGCCGGAGGGGCAGTCATCTGCCAGCGAGGACATGGCCAATATTGACGCGACGACTGCCGATTATTCAGTGCCCGACCCGCCTGCTTCAACTATTGAATCACCTTCTTTCGATACGGCTGACGGATTCATCAACGGCGCGGCAACCGAAGCGACGCAGTTTGAGCCAGACACAGAACCGGATCGCGAGCGCGACTCGTTCCAAGAGATAGACTTTGGCTCCACTTTTGAAGAATATCTTGATCCGGGCTACAAGACGCACGAGTACGAAGCGCGCGAGGAAGTTTCGTTCGAGAATATGTTAACGCGTCGCCAATCGCTTTGCGAACAGTTGATCTGGCAGCTTCACCTGGCTGAAATGCCCGAGGAGGTCTGCAAAGCCGGCGAAGCCATCATCGGCAATCTCGATGAAGCGACGGGATTTTTAGACGCGACGATTGAAGAGATCGTCGCGATGGGAAATTGGAGTATTGAAACCATCGAACAAGCTCTGCACATCATTCAACGTCTGGATCCTGTCGGTGTAGGCGCAAAAAATGTCCGCGAATCTCTGCTCATTCAACTTGAATATTATGGCTACAGCGAGCGCTTAGCCTATCGTATGGTGCGCGATTATTTCGAGAACCTGCAAACCCACAAACTCCCCGATTTGGCGAAAAATCTGGGCGTTACCGTAGATGAGATTCTTACCGAAATGGCGATCATCAGGAAGATGGATCCCAAACCGGGACGCAAATATTCATCCGATGAAGCGCAGCCCGTCGTGCCGGAAGTGACGATTGAAAAAGTCGGCGATGATTATTTGATCCGCTTTGAAGACGATGGCATGCCGAGCCTCAGAATCAACAAAACCTATCGCCAGATGATGGAGTCAAAAGATTCATCGAAAGAGACGCGCGATTATATCAAAGAGCGTTTTCGTTCGGCGGTTGATTTATTGAAAAACATCGAGCATCGCCGGCAAACGATTTATCGCGTCTGCCAATCTATCGTCGAACGCCAGTACGATTTTCTTGATCATGGGGTTGAACACATCAAGCCAATGATGCTTAAAGATATTGCCGAAGACATCGGCATGCATCTTTCCACAGTGTCTCGTGTGGTGAACCGCAAGTACGTAAATACGCCGCAAGGGGTTTACGAGTTGCGCCGCTTTTTTACGGAAGGAATGCGTTCCGACACGGGAGAAGATGTTTCCACACGGGTATTGAAATTAAAGATTAAAAAGATGATTGAAGATGAAGACCCACACAATCCTATCACCGACGATGAAATCGCCAAACGAGTCGCCAGAGAGGGCGTGAAGCTGAGCCGCCGAACCGTGGCGAAATACCGCGATCAGATGAACATTCCCGGCTCCCGCGAACGCCGATCTATCGTTTAATTCCATATTGTTGTAGAATATTATAAATCCTGTAAACAGAAGGAGGTATGCAGTATGGATTTTGAATTCACAGGTCGTCACGTTGAAATAACCCCGGCTATTGAGCAGCTGACACGCAAAGAGCTTGGCAAGCTTGAACGTGTTCTTGATTCTGCGCCAGTGCGCGCTCACATTATTCTGTCATCCGAAAAACATCGAAAATGTGCCGAGATCGTTGTCTATTGGCGTGATAATGTCTTTACAGGCATTGGTGAAAACAATGACCTCAATCATTCAATCACCGTCGCCGCAACTAAAGTTGAAAAGCAAGTCTTTAAGCTCAAAGAGAAATTCAACACGAAAAAACGCGGTCGTCAACCCGCAAAAGAAGTCGCTCCTATCCCTGGCGGCGAAATCAAAGCGGCTCCGCCTGCGCAGCGCATCATCACGGAGCGCAGATACAGAGTAAAACCTATGACCCCCGAAGAAGCGGCTCTGTTGCTTACGGATTCCGATGATCTGTTCATGGTCTTTCGTGATGCAGAGACAACCAGAGTTAGCATCCTTTATAAACGCACAGATAATAATTTAGGGCTTATCGAACCATGAAACAACAGTAGGCAGTAAGCAGTAGGCAGTAAGCAGTAAAAGAGGGTTACTAAGTTCCCTTTCACTGCCCGACAGAAACATCAAAGATTACCTGCCTACTGCCTACTGCCTACTGCCTACTGAATCTTATGGCTGTTTCCGTTGTCATTATTACTGGAATGAGCGGCGCTGGAATGTCATCTGCGCTCAAAGCGTTCGAGGATTTAGGCTATTTCTCTGTAGACAATCTTCCGGTTCAACTCATCCCCACTTTTGTTCGTTTGTGCGATGAATCATCCGAAATCAACCGCACGGCTTTTGTCGTTGATGTGCGATCAGGTGAATTCTTAAGTAGTTTTTCGCGCATCCACGCAGAATTAATCAGCAAAGGCGTTGATGTACGGGTATTGTTTCTCGAAGCCGACGAAGAAGTCTTGCTGCGTCGCTACAGCGAGACCCGTCGCCCGCATCCTTTGTCTGATCAGAGTGTGGTTTCGGCAACTGAACATGAACGCGGAATGTTGGCAGAGATTCGCAATTATGCGGACACCATCATAGACACTTCGGAACAGACGGTTCACACGCTGCGCGATGAGATTAAAAAGCTTTTCGCTGCAAAAAGCGGCGGGCAGGAGTGGAACGTAACGATCTCATCATTTGGTTTCAGACACGGAATTCCGCGCAGCGCGGATATGCTCTTTGACGTGCGCTTTCTGCCGAATCCGCACTTTGTGCCGGAGTTGCGCCCGCTTACGGGACGCGACACACCGGTGGTTGAATACTTACAATCTGAAAGCGAAGTCGAAGAAGTCATCAAACGATTTACGGATTTGCTGGCTTATCTGTTGCCGCGTTTTCAACACGAGGGAAAAAGCTATCTGACCATTGCCATAGGCTGCACAGGCGGCAGGCATCGCTCCGTGATGATCGCGGAGTCTTTGCACAACCGACTGGGCAAGCTCGGGTACAAAACAACCGTGATGCACCGCGACATCGAAAAAGATCAACAGCGGTACAAAACTCAATAGTCCTTAGTCCCTAGTCATTAGTCATTCGCTTTTAATCGCACGATTTTTTGTGCGATTAAATAGACGGCTAAGGACTAAGGACTAAGGACTAAGGACTAATTTATGATCGGTGTAGTTATCGTAACGCACGGGCAGTTGGCGAATGAATTGGTTGCAGCTGCTGAAATGATCATTGGCGAAATCAACCACATCACAGCCGTTTCGATTGGTTGGCACGATGATGTGGACGCCGCGCGCGAAGAGATCGAACGGGCGATTCAGCGCGTCAACAATAACCACGGTGTCTTATTGATGACAGATATGTTCGGCGGCACGCCTACAAACATCGCCGCAACCTTTTTAGGCATTGCACCTGTCGAGGTAGTGACGGGCGTTAATCTCCCTATGGTCATCAAATGCGCCACGCAAGATAATGACGATACGCTTGCCGATTTAGCTCAGCGTGTGCGCGATGAAGGAAAACAACAAATCCATCTGGCAAGCGACATCCTCGCCCCACACAAATAATGACGGAGGCTTCAATTGCGGATTAGGAATCGCGGATTTTATTGGGCGAAGGCTTAATATCGTAAAAGCTTTATCTTATGAATCGCAGAGTTTATCCACAAAGCTAAAACGGAGAATCAGATTTGCCTATTCACGCTCATCGTCAAGAATCTCAATCCGCAAAGCAATAAAAAAGAGATAATGTCTGAAATCCGCAATCCCCAATCCGCAATCCCCAATCCCCACTTAGAAAGCCTTCAACCTCTCCTTAACATCAAAAATCTGCAAATTTATTTCCATACCGAAGACGGAATTTTGAAAGCGGTTGACGGCGTCAACCTGCAAATCAAAGAGGGTGAAACTCTAGGCTTAGTCGGGGAATCGGGTTGCGGGAAATCTGTCACAGCATTTTCGATTCTGCAACTCTTGCCAGTGCCACCGGTGAAGTACGCAGGCGGCGAGATCAATTTTCGCGGCGAAAATCTGCTTGAGAAAAATGAGAAAGAGTTGCGCAGGGTGCGCGGCAATGCCATCTCTATGATTTTTCAAGAGCCTATGTCATCGCTCAATCCGATTATGACCATAGGCAAACAGATCACCGAAACCATTATTGAGCATCAGAAAAAAAATAAGCGTGAAGCGCGCGAACTTGCCATCGAAATGCTTCGTCGCGTCAGGATTCCTTCGCCCGAAATTCGCTTTGATGAATACCCGCATCAAATGTCAGGCGGTATGAAGCAACGTGTGATGATTGCCATGGCGCTGGTTTGCAAACCGCAGCTTTTAATCGCTGACGAACCGACAACTGCGCTCGATGTCACAATTCAAGTACAAATCTTGGATTTGCTCAGAGAACTTCAACGCGAGTTTGATATGTCCGTACTTTTAATCACGCATGATTTGGGAGTCGTAGCTCAGACCTGCGATCAGGTCGCTGTGATGTACGCGGGAAAGATCGTCGAACAGGCTAGTGTCAATGAATTATTTGAGAGTCCCTTGCATCCTTACACACACGGTTTGTTTCGTTCCCTGCCAAGTCTTTCAGAAAAAAAGGACGCCCTTGAAGCGATACCTGGCACTGTGCCGAATCCTTTGGACTTCCCTACCGGCTGTCGTTTCCGCACCCGTTGTCCGCTGGCTCAAGAACTCTGTAAAGAAGAACCGCCCTTGCGCGAGATTGCGCCTTCGCACTTTGTTGCCTGTCATTTCGCTGTTAAATGAAGGGGCAACTGAACCTTCTTTGGTAGTTCTGTGAAATGACTTTTTGTGCTGTAGTATCTCGGAGTATTGCTAAACAGGTCTCGCGCAACGTGCATTGAGCCGTCTGTCAAATTGATAATCACTAAGAAGCTGTTTTAAAAGTTATAGATTGAATGAATTTCCAGCACTTACAGGCAAGAAACGACCCAAATTATGTTTTGCTCACTTCCGTAAGTCCTTTGAAATCATTGAGCCTATTTTTACTCCCTGACTTTTAAA
>JANMSG010000989.1:0-2676 GCA_031389065.1 Acidobacteriota bacterium
CTTACGGGTTCGCCCAATCACAAAAAAGCCGCCGACTGGGCGGTCAAAGAGATGGCTACCTGGGGATTTGATAACACGCATCTTGAGCCCTGGGATTTTGGGCATCCCGGCTGGGTAAACGAACGTTTGAGTGCGCACGCCATCTCGCCATACAAAGAAGCGCTGGTTTGTGAAGCGCTTGCCTGGACGCCGGGCACAAACGGCGGCACAGTTACAGCGCAGGCCTATCAGATGATCTTACCGCCTGACAGACCCACGCAAGAAGAACTAACCGCTTACCTGGCAAAAGAGAAAGATAAAGTGAAAGGCAAGATTGTGCTGGTAGGCAAAATGACGGTCTTGCCCGTCAACATCACTCCGTCGCCGAAACGCGTTGACGACAAAGCCAATAAAGAGCGCTACGATGCGAACAATCCCAACGCCGGTCAATTTCCCGGTCGTCCAAATCGTCAAGCTCAGCCGGACCCACAAGGCGGTCCTGTGAAACTGACTGCCGCACAACTCGCCGAACAGCTTGACAAATTTCTTCTCGAAAGCGGCGTAGCGGTTCGCGTCAACGATGCGGGGCGCGAACACGGGCAAATCCGCGCCTTCAACAATCGCTCTTTTGATGTCACAAAAGTAGTGCCAACGGTGGTGATGCGAAACGAAGATTACGGGCGCATCACACGCACTTTAGCCAGTGGTCGAAATGTCGAACTTGAATTCAACATCGTCAATCGCGTCTATCCCGAAGGCAAAACCTCTTACAACACGATTGGCGAAATTTCCGGCTCCGATAAAAAAGATGAAGTTATCATGCTCGGCGGACATCTGGATTCGTGGCACGCGGCAACCGGCGCAACCGACAATGCGATTGGCTGTGCAATTATGATGGAAGCCGCGCGCATATTGAAAGCCCTGGGCGTGAAGCCGCGTCGCACGATTCGCGTAGCTTTGTGGAGCGGCGAAGAACAAGGCTTGCTCGGCTCACTGGCTTATGTGAAAGAACACTTCGGCTCATTTGAAAACCCGAAACCTGAGTATGAAAAGTTCGGCGGCTATTTCAACATTGATACGGGAACCGGTCGAGTTCGCGGTGCCAGCGTTTTCGGACCGCCGGAAGCCGCCGCGATTATTCGGGAAGCGGTCGCGCCGTTTGAAGATTTGGGCGTTGCCGGAGCCTTGCCATCAAAGAGTCGCGGGCTTGGCGGAACCGATAGCGCCTCATTCAATCAGGCGGGATTGCCGGGTATCGGTCTGGGGCAAGACCCTATCGAATACGGTTCGCACACCTGGCACACGAACCTTGATACCTATGAGCGCATCATCGAAGACGACGCCAAGAAAGCAGCGATCGTCATTGCCGCAGCCGTTTATCAACTGGCTATGCGGGAAGAGAAGTTGCCGCGCTTTACGAAAGAAACCATGCCTGCTCTACCGCCGCAACAACCGGTATCACCGCAGCCAACAACCACACAGCCCACGCCTGCTGTAAAGCCTGCGGAAAAACCTGCGCCCACAGCCAAACCCGCAGCGGCAAAGTCTGCAACAGCGACGAAGAACAGGTAGGCAGTAGGCAGTAAGCAGTAGGCAGTAAGCAGCAGGCAGTAACTCGTATTCAAAAGTTGTTTAAAACAACACATCCTTGCGCCGGAGGCGCAGGCAGAAGGTAGCCAGTGGCAAGCGTAGCGCAGCCTCTGGTTATCAGGTTGTGAGACTTCGCGCTCTGAAGGAGCGCCACAAATTCTTGGCGCATCTTCAATGCGCTGAATGTAACACAACGTTTCCAGACGTTGCACGTCTGGCTACCTTCTTGATGCCGCTTCGCGGCTGAAAAGAAGTTTTCAAAGAATCTCTTAAAATAATAAGCCGCCGTACTGTTCGCGAAGCAGCAGGCGATGAGCGAGAACTTATAGACTGCTGCTTTCGTCTGTGCAGACGAAGAGAACCGCTTACCCAA
The DNA here is from genome assembly GCA_031389065.1 of Acidobacteriota bacterium. GTDB lineage: Bacteria > Acidobacteriota > Blastocatellia > UBA7656 > UBA7656 > JACQDB01. Next base: position 1,943 of record JANMSG010000989.1, read on the forward strand.
ACATCCAATTGAAAGCAGGGAAAATGAGTGAGCGAAGCGAGACGAATCAAAAGCCAATTGCGAAGAGCATTTGAAGGGGAAGCCTGGCACGGTCCCTCCCTGATGGAACTTTTAGCAGATGTTCACGCAACGCGCGCCGTCGCAAAACCGATTGCGGGAGCGCACAGTATTTGGGAACTCGTATTGCACATCACGTTTTGGGAAGACGTATCGCGCAAACGCGCCGAAGGCGATGACACACAATATCAAGCCGAAGACGGATTGTTTACGGTGACCGATACCAGCGAAGAAGCCTGGCAGGAAGCAATTAAAAAACTTAAGAGCACAAATGAAGCCTTGCGCGAAACTATTGCAAAACTCGATGATTCGCAACTGGATGAAATCGTCGCCGGTCAACCATACTCAATTTACTTTTTGCTTCACGGCTGTATTCAACACGACCTCTATCACGCGGGACAAATCGCTTTGTTGAAGAAAATGTAGTCTGGTCGAGATTTTTTTAGAGACTGCAAAGCCTGCCAAAGCGTTGCACTGACCTACGGAGTTGACTGCACAATAAGCCTCGTCGCCGCAAGTTGCGGGACAGTAGACCGGCTGACCATCAAACTCGCTGTTAGTGAAATAAACGAGTGCTCGATTCATCAACGCACCAATTTAATGGCGCTTTAGATTTATGGGCCTGCGAATTGCCGGCACCTGCATCGTCAATGTCCCCCTTCTCGTCACTTCCTGCT
>JANMSG010000152.1:0-12495 GCA_031389065.1 Acidobacteriota bacterium
ATAGCCGCCCATGGGCTCGTTCTCACGGTAGCCCCAGATCCATTCTTTATTTTCGTAGCATTTGTCACTGGTGATATTGACCACTACTTTTACGGAACCTGCTTGACGCACCGCCTCCAGCAGGTTGACTGTTCCCATTACGTTGGTGGAATAGGTCTCCACCGGGTTCTGGTAGGAATAACGCACCAGGGGCTGGGCTGCCATGTGGATGACGATCTCCGGCTGATGCTCGGCCATGGCGGCGGCAAGCCGCGCCAAGTCCCGGATATCGCCTTCGATGCTCGTCATGCCCTCGGCCACCCGCGCTACTTCGAACAGGCTGGGGTTGGTGGGCGGCGGCAGCGAGTATCCGATGACTTATGCGCCTAGAGCCTGGTCAATCATTTGAGCCAGTTTATCTTTGCTCGCCATGCCGACGATTCTGTTGGCTTCATCGCCGCCTTTGAAAAGAACCAAAGTCGGAATGCCTCTGATGCCATAGCGCTGTGCTGTTTGATTGCTGTTATCAACATTGAGTTTTACTACTTTTGCTTTGCCTTGATAATCTTGAGCCAAGGCTTCAACCGTTGGTCCCAAAGCGATGCACGGTCCGCACCATTCCGCCCAAAAATCTACCAAAACTGGCGTCGTCGATTGTAATACTTCCTGCTCGAAATTCTTATCGTCAACTTCACTCACAAATTCACTCATTACTGACCTCCAATGATTTATTGCTGAACGTTGAAATTACTCAGCGCCTCACAAACAACTATAGCTGACAATCAGTGATGCGTCAGCCTCTCATACAGGGATATGTATTGACGCGCCGATACGTCCCAGGAATAATTGGCGCGCATACCGTTGAGCATCAAGGTTCGCCACAAATCTTTATCCGTGTAAACCATCAATGCTTCGTAAGTCTTTTCCAGTAATTTGTCTGCCTGATATTCATAAAACTTGAAGCCGTTGCCTTGCCGCGAGGCGCGATTGAAATTATGTATGGTATCGTCAAGACCACCAACCGCGCGCACGATTGGCACGGTGCCATACTTCAACGAATACATCTGATTCAAACCGCAAGGCTCGAATCGCGAGGGCATCAAAAACATATCCGCGCCCGCTTCGACTTTGTGCGCCAGTTCATTGGATAAGCCAAAATAGATGCCTACCTGATGCGGGCGAGCATCGCGCAAGGATTGAAAAGCCTGTTCAAAATACTCGGCGCCTGAGCCCAGCAAAATGAAATTCGCGCCTCGATCGAGCACCCGCCAGATCACCTCAAGAATCAAGTCTATGCCTTTTTGATCCGACAGTCGCGACACGCAGGCAATCAAAGGGCTTTGCAAATCTTCCGGCAGACCAAAGGCGCGAAGCAAATCGCGTTTGCATTCACGCTTGCCGCTCAAGTCATGTTGTGAAAACCTGGCGGCAATGTGGATGTCATTTTCAGGACTCCATTCGTCGTAATCAACGCCGTTCAATATACCGAAAAGTTTGTGGCGACGACCGCGTAGCAAGCCTTCAAATTGATAGGCATATTCCGGTGTTTGAATCTCTTGAGCGTAGTTTGGGCTGACCGTTGAAATGGCGTCGGAAAATAGCAAACCGGCTTTGAGCATACTCGAAACGCCTTGAAACTCTATGCCGCCTTCGATACGGTTTACCCACTCTGGCAAGCCGTATTTGCCCGTTGAATCAGGGCTGAACAAACCGTGAAAAGCCATGTTATGAATCGTGAACAGCGTCTTGGTATGTGCCAAAATCGGGTCACGCGCATAAAGGGTCTTCAAATAAAGCGGCACCAGCCCTGTCATCCAATCATTGAGATGGATGATGTCGAATTGTTCGTTGAAAGCTTTGGCTAATTCGAGGACAGCGCGACTGAAATAAGCGAAGCGGTCAGGGTCATCGTGTTCACCGTAAAGCTTCCCGCGAAAGTAGAATTCAGGCGCATCTATAAAGTAAACGGGAACTTCGCCATCCCGGTCTATAAAGACACTACAACGACGCACTCCCCCATCGAATGGAACCATCAATTCGCCTGGCAATAATTCGCCATGATGGAGGATTTTCTCTAGATTGTAGCGCGGCATGACTAAGCGGACTCTGTGACCGAGTCGCGCTAAAGCTTTTGGCAGAGCGCCTGCTACATCAGCAAGACCGCCGGTTTTCGCGTAGGGGACAGCCTCAGATGCTACAAATAGGATGTTCAATCGCTGTCTCCCATAGTCAAGAAAATTGCTTTACGACAAGACGAAAATAGTATGTGAGCGCAAGCTCGATTGTCAAGAAATCGGCTGGTGGCTTCGCACGTGCGGGCGCAATGAAAAGTGAGAGTGGCGAGTGAAAAACGCCTTTTTATTTGCCGCCTGTCGGCGGTGTAAATTTAGTCGGGTATTTTAATGCACGGGAACCAGTCATTGCTCCTCGTTTCGTCGCATCAGCGACGTTTGAACTGGCTTGCCGAAGCGGATTCAATCGTCGCTGACGCGAAGAAACGAGGGCTTGTCCCTTCAGGTGCAGGCATTGAAATACCTGCCTAATTTCATCTTGTCGCTACGCGTCAGCTAGAGCTAGGCAACGCGATTGATCTGGGGTTGGCTGATTTTCGATTAGTTCAATACGACTCCAGCGGCGCGTGCCTGCTGGCGCAACTCTTCAATCTTGTCTCTGAGAGCACTGACGCGCCCAAGGGTTTCGTTCAACTCCTCTTGGGTGTCTCGCTGATTTTCGCGAACACGGTTGTTATAGAACTCGTCGCCGGTTCTGGAATTGAGTAAGATGACGCGCCTGAGATTATTGGCTCGGATTTGCAGTACATCTACGCGACTTTGCGTGTCAACTAAGTCGTTTTGCAGTTCGCTATAACGCGAGCGGTAGAAAACCAGATTTGACGAGCCAGTCGTGTTGGTCAAGGAAGCGGAAGAGACGCGGAAACCTTGCGCTTGTCCCTCGTCTAACATCTCTTCGACGGTGACTCTTGCAGCGGCGGCCGCAGCCCGCAACCGTCGCATCTCTATGGTCAGGCTGTCAATATCTGCAATCAGTCCTTTATGCTCTTGCGTGGAACGTCGCTCGGCGCTGAATAAGACATTCTTTAATCGGTTAATCTCTAATTCAGTTTCATCAGCGCGACGCTGAAGCTCTTTTACGATTCCCTGTGAGATTTTCAAACGTTCGTTCCAAGTGCGCTCTGCCTCAGTAAAAATATTGCGCTGGATTTGTGGCTCCGCAGTAGGTTCAGCTATTGGTGTTCTCGTAACAGGGGCTCGACCGCCGCTACCGCGAGAAACCCGCAGCACATCCTCAGCCGTAATGACAGGAACTTTTGATTGTGATTCTTGCCCGAAAGCGACAAGACTTCCGGCAAAGATTAAACCCATCGTCAATGAAATCATTCTCAAACTGTTTCTCATATCCTTCCTCCCGCATTTATTTTAATTCTACATTCCAGCGAACACAATCAAGGTTCGCTAATTCATAAATAATAGGTACAGCAAGTAAGATGCCAGAGGAGAACTCTAAATCTCAAAATGGATTCATTTTGACGAGTCAAACAGCTAACAAGGCATGAAGTTGAGCTTAAATCCCTATTGTTTGATCAGACGCGTGAAGCGACGCCGCGCCAGGTGGGGGCTAGTGCGTCACCGCACAGGTCTTTCTGGGTCGTCTCCTGCCCTGGACCCCGCCGGTCGCGCTGCTCAACCTTGCTTCCCTCCGGCGCTAACGGCGACTGGTGCGGTCGCTTGGCCGCGTGAACCTGATGTTGCGGACCAGCGGATTGCTGTAGTCGAGCGCCACAACCTTTCCGGCATTGTCCCGCTGGAAGCGCAAAATCACCCCGGCCAGTTGAAACGTGTCTCGATCAACCGGTTTGAATTCTAAACCCGCGCCTGGCGCGTCGTTGGCACGGCCCATCAAGCTGCCTTTCCCGGGAGCCATGTCGAAGAATGCCCCGACCTCGTCGCTTCGGTAGCGGCCGGCAAAAGCCTGCAGGTCGGCTGCGGTGGGCGTATAGGGTTGGCCTCTGCGATACCGCGTCGTGGCACCCTCCTTCGTCTTGATCTCGAACTGATCCGCTGAGAGGAATTGCAACTCGAACTCAGCCTGCGACAGAAACGACAGGGAGGCGCGCTGGTTTCGAAGACGGTCGGCGGCCAGAGCAACCAGGGGGCCGCCGCCAGCGATGCTCAGAGTGTTGTTACCCGTGACCAGGCGCAGCGGCTGGCCGGTGTGCTCGTTGAAAAACAGTCCCGCTCTGCCGCTCAGATCGCCTCCCGCCAAGCCGGCACCTCCGGCATTCGCAGCCGGCGTGTTGACCACAGCAGCGCTTTCGCCGATTGCAGGGGGTAGAAACAAGTCGAAGATGCGGCCCGCGTATGCCGACCGTGCGCCTCCGTCTACATTGCACATGATGGCAACAGAGAGTCCCTGTTCCGGAAGACTGCCCAGGAGTGTGCTGTACCCGGCCGCCCCGCCGCTATGCCACACGAGCTTGCCGCCGCGGCGGAAGGGCTCCACGTGCAGGGCGCGGGCATAGCTGAGCTTCCTGCCGTTGTTCAGGGTTGCCGGTTCGTGAAGCTTTTCGGTGACGAACGGGCCGAGACGGCTGTTCGCCACCGCGTCGTTCCAGATGAGGAGGTCGCTTGGCGTGGTGAGCAGACCGCCGCCGCCGCGATCGTTGCCCAAATACATATCAAGCTTCCAGCGGCCTTTCTCGTTTTTGTAAGCGAGCGCGCGGTTCTTGACGACGTCCGTCATATCGACGAGGTATGTAGTCGCCTTCATCTTGAGCGGTTCGAACAGGCGCTTGCGCGTGAAGTCTGAGAACGACATCCCGCTTGCGCGTGCGACGATCTCTTTCAGGAGCTCATAGCCGCTATTTGAATAGGACCATTCCTCGCCGGGCGCGAAATTGAAGCCGCGCTGACGCAATATCAGGGTCAATACGTCGGGATCTCCCTCTGCCAGCGGCCTGATTGCGGTCCAGTCCCGAATGCCGCTGGTATGGGTGAGCAGGTGGTCCAGCGTAATCTTGTGGCCGGTGTCGGGCAGCTCCGGAATATATTTGCGGACGTCCTGTGTCAGCGAAAGCTTTCCCTCTTCGACGAGAAGGAGGACAGATGCCGCAACGAACTGCTTGACCACCGAGCCGGCATCGAAGATCGTGCCCGAGGTGTTCGCAACATCGCGCTCGAGGTCTGCTGAGCCGTAAGCTTTGTTGACGATCACCTTTCCGTTCTGCGAAACGGCGACTGAGCATCCGGGCTCGTTCGGCTTGGTCCAACTGAAGATCTTGTCGATCTCACCGGTCTTGTCCTGCGCGAAGGCGGGTGTTGCGATAAGCATGGCGATAACCATTAGAAGGAAAAAGTAACGATTATTACTGGTGTTCTTCATTGTGTTCTCATTTACGGTAATTTCTAATACCTCAGACCATTAAATCGTTTTCTGTTTTTACGTCTATAGCTTTCTGCACGCGCTTTTGAAAAACAGCCGCAACGATTGCAACTACGCCCGAAAGAAATGTGATCAGTAATGCCGGCGCGACAATACCTGTTATGTCTTCTCCTTTTCCACGAGATAGAACCATTAAGGTAGCTATTCCTGCCACCATCAAGGCGCTGATGGTGATCGCAGCGTATTTTATACGCCTCAACACTACAGCAGATAATTCCGAGAAAGCCTTATTCCCGTCTAAGCCTTGTTGCATAGAGCACCTCATAATAGTGGTTGCGTTCTCACAGATAATGAATTGCCGCGGATGTTTCGAAGAACGTCCAACGTTCAGAAAAGGGGACTGAACCCTATTCTATTCTTGTCATTTTTCCAGCCCACCTTTTCTGACACTATTTCTCCTTCGTGAAAACCCGCTGCCCGCCGTTCCGTTTTATAGTCATCTGGTTTTTCGCGGCGTCGAACTCGAAAACGATGCCGGCAGCAGTGCCATTATCGAGTTTGAATTTGTCCTGTGCTGTTGCTTCGAGTGGGACAGCAGATCCCGCCCCGGGCGGTTGCGCGTAAAGCGTCGCGCCGTTGCGGGTGATCGTAAATTTCACGGGAGCTTCGGGAGTCGAATAAACCCCGACGTATTTGTCCAGCACTTCCAGGCTGACAGCGATGGATTCGAGGGCGGGAATCTGAAACGGTTTATTGTAGTAGATGTCCATAACACCGTTCACAATATCCTTTACCGGGAAAACCTTCGCGTTCGTAGTGTAGGCGAGGGCCAGTTTTTCTTCCGGCATGTAAGCCAGCCACGCTCCGTAGTTGTCCGCACCGCCCGTATGCCCGTAGAAGGTCTTACCGGCGAACGTGAAGGGCTCCATTCCCGACCCCTCGCCGTCCCTTATCGTTTTCATCCGATCCAGACTCTCCTTTGACACGATCTTCCCGTCAAACAGCGCCTGGATGAATTTGACCAGGTCGTTCGGCGTCGAAACAATCGCGCCCGCGCTGAAGAGGATGCTTGGATGTGTCTCGGGCACCGGTTTCCACCCGTCGCCGAAGTTCATATAGGTAAGAGCTTCGTTTTTGCTCACATCAATATTTCCGGTCGCGATGTATGTGTCCTTAAGCCCAATCTTTGAGCTGATTCTCTCTTTGAGAGCTTCCTCGTAGGATTTGCCGGTTACCTTTTCAAGAATAAGACCTAAAACCTGATAGCCGGAGTTGCTGTAGGAACGCTTTGTGTCCGGTTCGAAATCGGGCGTGGCTTTGACGATCTGGGCGAGTATTTCATCCTTCGTCACTGGAATCGTGTTCACATTTCCTTGAGAATTCTGCTCGCGCTTTACGTTCGGGATACCGCTGCGATGCCAGAGTATTTGCTCAATCGTAATTTTCCTGGCGTTCGGAATCTGCGGGAAGAACTTGTCGAGGGTATCGGTCAGCTTCAATTTTCCTGCCTCGACGAGCTGTAAGATCATCGCGGCGGTGAACATTTTTGTGATCGAACCGATCCGGAATCTGTTCGCCGCAGTCAAAGGTTTCTTTTCAGTTCCGTTGATCTGGCTGTAGCCGATGGCGCGGGTGTAAAGAACTTTGCCGTCACGGGCTACGGTCAGGCTGCCCATCGCCTTATTCTTTTCGGCGAGCCGGTCAAAAAACTGATCGAGTTTGGCTTTGTCCGGCGTCTGTGCGTAGCCTGCGGTAAACAACCCCAGTGTCAGTAACGTTGCGAATAATATTTTTATTTTCATATATTTAACGTCTGTCAAACGAATCAATACGCAAATCCGCTGGCCTGGTTCCTATTTTCCCGGTGGATCTGGTTTTCATTTTGCAGCCACCTCAAAAATTATTTGCGAGCTTTGTGTGAGGCAAGGATAGTTCACGCAAAGCCGCAAAGGCAAAACCCGGTTGTTTTTCTATCTATTTTTGAGACGGCTTCTAGAAAAAATATTCATACTGAACACAAGTGCAGTTTTATCAGCTTAGCAGTTCAAGATTTAGGTGATGCCGGAAATTTTCTATCTTGTAGCCGCGACTTCTTGCAAACTGGTTACGCCGCCGAAACGTCTGTCGCGTTTTTGATACTCAATCATCGCTTGATAAAAATCTTTTTCGCGGAAATCGGGCCACAAGGTCTCTGTTACATAAATTTCCGAATAAGCGATTTGCCAGAGCAGGAAATTCGAGACGCGCATCTCGCCGCTGGTGCGAATCAAAAGATCAGGGTCGGGAATTTCTTTCGTGTACAGTTTGCTGGAGATGAGTGCATCGTCAATCTCATCTGGTAGAATGCGGCCGGCGACGACATCTTTGGCAATTTGTTGGAAAGCGTCCATAATTTCCGCGCGTCCGCTATAGTTGATGGCGATGTTCAATTGCAATCCGGTGTTTTGAAAGGTCGAAAGTTCCGCTTTGCGTATCTGTTCGAGCACAGAGATGTGCATGCCTTCGCTGCGACCGAGCATTTGGAACTTGATATTATTTTTGCGTAGCGTAGCGGTCTCTTTGCGAATGAATTCAACCAGCAAATCCATCAAGGCGCGAACTTCGAGCTTTGGTCGTTTCCAATTTTCTGTCGAAAAGGCATAGAGCGTCAGATGCTTTAGCCCCAATCGCGCAGCCGTTTCAACAATCGTTCGCACAGATTCGGCGCCTTCGCGATGCCCGGCGGCTCGCGGCAAACTTCGCTTCCCAGCCCAACGCCCGTTGCCGTCCATGATGATGGCGACGTGCGCCGGCAACTTCGCTGGATCAATTTGCTGTAGCAGGTATTCTTCATCGCTGATTGACTTGTTAAAAATTCGCATTGCCATAGTCGGTTCCCCTTTAGTGAATAGTGAATAGTGAATAGTGAATAGTGAAGGCACTTCCTGATTAGTGATTAGAGTTAGTGAATAGAGTCAGAAATAAGTTCCACCACTATTCACTATTCACTATTCACTATTCACTATTCACTCACTATTCACTGTTCACTATTCACTTTTATAATCTTCTTACCATAAAAAATCGTGTCCAAGACATCGCCTGCCGTGCCGCCCCCTGAAATTTTGACGTGCGAGATACGCGCATTTTTGGGCAACTCAAAAACCAGGTCGCTGACGCAAGAAGCGCCAGGCGGAATCTCAGATTCGCACCCACCGCTTTTCGTTGTTTCTCCCTCAAGAGCTTTTTGCCCGGCGCTGGAAATGTGATACTCTGTGTCACTTTCATCTACGAGTATAGCGACCGCTTTATCGAAGCTAAAATTGACCCGCTTCGCGTGATTCGTTACCTTCATCGTGACGACATAGTATTGACCTTCTGTGACTTGTTGCGATACGTAGTTTCCTACGGCGTTGGCTTTCACTGTTCCCAAGACGGAGAAAGCGAAGTCGTCGTATTGAATCTCTTGATTGAGTCCCACAGTTTGATTGTGACGATTCACCACTGCTAAGCTGGAAAGCAGTACCAGCACCATCACCAACAAGGCGGCGGCTGTGATAGCATATCGTTTCCAATTCATACGCTGTAAATTTTCAGGTGGGGGCGTTAATTTCGGCATCTAAGTTTTCTGAACAGCTTATACACTACTTGAAAAGCTCATAATAAAAATGAGCAGAGTATGAGAAATCTGTGAGAAAATCAAACACCATGAGTCAAGTTAGAACGCAAGCAGCAGGTTTCCACTTTGACGACTTCTTTGTTGACGTAGCCAATCGCCAACTCTGGCGTGAAGGTGAACTGGTGCCGCTCAATTCCAAATACTTTGATGTCCTTTTGCTGCTGGTCAGCGAATGCGGGCAGCTTGTCGAAAAACAACGCATCTTTGAAGAAATCTGGAAAAGCGTTTTCGTAACAGACGCTGCGCTCACACAATGTATCAAAGATATCCGTAAACAACTCGGTGACGATGCTGCAAATCCGCGCTACATCAAAACCGTTCCGAAACATGGCTACATCTTCATAGGCAATGCCATAGAAACATACGCAAACGCAAAATCGAACGGCTCATTTGAGGCGCAAACCTTTGCACCAACGCCCCCGGAAATCCTTGCTAAAGTTGTTCGCATCGTCGCGCCGCGTCCATACAAGTTTTTAGATTATTACACAGAGCAGGACGCAAATCTCTTTTTCGGGCGCGAAGCCGAAATCGAAACGCTAGGTTCGCAGATCCTTGCCCGTCGTTCTTTCATACTTCACGGGCGCTCAGGGGTTGGGAAAAGTTCTATTCTGCGCGCAGGCGTTTTGCCGCGCCTCAAAGAGCAAGCTCACCTGGTCTTTGTCATCCGCAGTTTCACCGACCCACTTCATCAAATGCTCAATGCCTTGGCTGAAGAATTAGGCATTGATTCATCATTTGAAAAAGCCTCCGGCTGGCACGAATGCATGGAGCAGGCAACGAAATTAAAAGAGTTGCTTGAGCAGGCGATGATTGATGCGCCGCATCGCTCTATCATTTTTTTTCTGGACCAGTTTGAAGAATTTTTCTCACTTCTTGATGAAGAGAGCCATCAGTATTTCATTGATGCGTTGGGCAAGTTGTCTACGGCCGAGAGTCTCCCTATGAAATTGGTTTTTGCCTTGCGCGAGGATTTCCTGGCAGAGATGAGCCAATTCAAAACAGCTATACCAGAAATTTTTCATCACGAATATCACCTCAAGCGTTTGAGCCGCGAACAAGCGGCGCGGGCAATCACGGAACCGGCAGTTGCTGTCGGCTGCCGTTACGAGCCGCAGCTTGTCGAACGTCTGCTCAATGATTTGAGCGACAGGAAAGGCGTTGACCCGCCGCAATTGCAAATCGTTTGTGATTGCCTCTTCGATTCAAAAGATGCGACGGGCAATCTCGCTTTGGCGACCTATGAAGAGTTGGGAACGGCTTCGCAAATCTTAGCGGGCTATCTGGAGCGTGTGCTTCGTCGTTTCAACGCGGCAGAACTGCAAATGGCGAAAGAGATTCTCACCGCGTTGATTGCAGAAGACGGACGTAGATTAGTTTTACGTGCTGTCGTAGTTGAAGCAAGACTAGGGGCAGGGCTTGTTCCTGCCCGAATCGCCACAGGCGATGATGAAGCAGTGCGCAAATCACAGGCCGGGCAGGGATCGGCTCCGCCTCTACATCCGATTGACAATCGCTTTGGGCAAACGGCAGTCAATAACCTGATGGAAGAATTGGTTGCGGCTCGCGTGGTGCGTCGCAGAAACCAAGATGGGGAAGCCTGGTTAGAACTCGCGCATGATTTTTTAACGCCGGAAGTTTCGCGCTGGCTGACGCAAGATGATCGCCAGTTGAAACAAGCGCGTAGTGTCTTGGAACGAGCTACAGAGAATTTCAATGCGCATGAACTTTTGCTGGATGTTGACGCGCTGGATGTGTTGTTACCTTTTGGGGGAAAGTTGGGACTCACGGGCGAAGAAGCGGATTTGCTGGCAATGAGCCTGATGAATCGCGGACGTTGCGTGCCGGAGTGGCTGGCGACAAGCGCGACTTCATTGCCAGCTTTGATTGAGGAAGCGGCGCAGCAAAGTGATTCAAACATTCGTCTGTGCGCCGTGGAAGCTTGCGCTTTCAGGCAGGACGAAAATACCAGAGAGATGTTACGTCATCTTGCCTTGTGGGATGAAGATCTGGCGGTGCGAAAAGCCGCCAGCATAGCGCTTGCCGACTGGTTTCAAGCAGATATTGCCAGCGTCCTTTCTTCGGATGCAGAGCATGGTGGCGACTTGCCTCACCATGAAATGAAAAGAGCTGGCACAATTCGCCGCGCCATCAGCCTGGCAATGATTCGCGATTATGACAAACGGCTTGTCTGGCTACAGAGTCTTTCGATTCCTGTGAGCGTATTAGTCGTCGGCGGTTTGATATGGGTACGATTTTTGAGAGGCGGCGAGGCAATGCTCAGGCAGGGAACAGGCGGAACGCTTGGCGCTGCCGTATCAGGATTAATCGGCGGTTTTATGTTGGGACTGGCGCTGGCGATTGCCCGTCACCTGGCGGCAATTGAAGCGGCTTCGCTCCTGTTTGTGTTAATCAGTTTGGGAACCTTTATCGGCGGCATCGGTGGATTCGGCGTGAGCTTCGGAATGGTCGCCGCCTCGCACATCACTTATCGCCACAGCCGTTGGTGGTCTGTGCTCGGCGGCGCGATGGGCGGCGCGGCAGTCGGCGGCATTACCAACCTTTTGGGCGTTGACATTATACGCTCTGTATTCGGTCGCAATCCGAGCGGCATCACAGGCGCGATGGAAGGCGCAGTCATCGGCGCGGGCTTATCGCTTGGAGCTGTTTTGGTGACCCAATTGTTGAAAAATGCGCGACCTTTTCAAAGAGTATCGGGCGCAGCTTTAGGCGCGATGTGCGCAGGCATTGCGTTAACCGTAATTGGCGGCAATTTGTTTAGCGGAAGCCTCGAAGTTGTGGCGCGTTCCTTCGCCGATTCGCAAATCCGCATGGAGCCGCTCGCGTCCTATTTCGGCGCAGCAAGATTTAACCACAGCAGACAAATCCTCTTCGGCGCGATTGAAGGCTTGATGTTCGGCGCGGGTTTGATGAGCGGAATCGAAATTTTATCCCGCTCGCGAAAATAGGTACTTGTAAAATCGGCGGCGGCGCGCGTCCTCTTTTGTTCTGCATGGCAGCTTAGCGTTGACGCTTGCCGTTGTTGCAGAGGTCTGTTCTTGAGTGATTGCCGTTTGATGAAGTTCGTAACTTCAAAGCGCACTCAGCACAAGCGATTACTTCGCGCACACGTTCCACACCCTTGCCGCCTTTGTCATCCGTCCTGACAAATTTGCGCCGCTCTTTTATCCATTTCCAACAAGCGTTGGCTCTGGCTCGAAATGGATAGGTAGCGTTTCGGGCTTCGATGATTACTTTGTGCGCGGGAGTGTTGGCTTCGGAGTTGTACCCACAGATTTGACATTTGTACATTCAATCAGCCGATGCTGGCTAGAGGTTCCGGGGGGCTTTGGTCCGGTAACGCCAGAGATAGATTCGACAACGCGAATCGCTTTTCAAAATAAGAGTTGCAGGGAAGATTCGTCAAGCAGAAAAAATAAACAGCGTCTCGCCAATGCAAAAGG
>JANMSG010001058.1:0-3298 GCA_031389065.1 Acidobacteriota bacterium
GTACCAATTTTTCAGGCCGTAGCTGACGGGAGGCAAATATAAAAACTCCGGCGAAGGGGGAAATACGCTGGCACCGCCGACTCGTGGGTTGAGCAAACCGCTCGCCGTCAACGCGATGTCGCGTACGATTTCGCCTTCGACGCGCAATCGTGGGGCGCGTGCCAACAACCGATTGAGCGGATCGCGGTCGAAGAGTTGTGACGTAACCTTTGACGATTGGCGGTAGGTTGCCGAGTTGACAATCAAGCGGTGAACATTCTTCAGGCTCCAGGGTTTGGATGTAAGGTTTGAACTTTGAACTTTGAGATTGGCTGACCTATCGTTACCACTGCGTGTAGGGTAGCGCACCGTGTCGCCGCGTCCCACAACCGTCGTGTTGCCTTCCATCAGCGTCACCGCTAACCAATCCAACAACTCCGGATGCGAAGGCATGTCGCTTTGTTTGCCTAAATCCTCTGACGTCGCCACGATGCCTGTGCCGAAATAGGTTTGCCAGAGGCGATTGACGACGGTGCGCGCAGATGTAGGCGAATTGCGATCCACCAACCATTTGGCAAAGGTCAAGCGATTGGCGGGCGCGCCTTCCGGGAGGGCATGCAAGAACGCCGGGACGCCAGGTATGACAACACGATCAGGGCGCAGAAAATCGCCACGCTTGAGAATGCTGGTCAGACGCGCCTCGCCCCGTTCATTCAAGACCAATTGCGAGGTGCCGATCGGATACTGTTTCCACAGTTCAGCGATTTGTTGATTATCGTCGCGCCATTCAGGAAGCGTGGTGCGCCAATAACCAAACACCGTGTCTAATTGCGCTTTGCTGCGCTGGTCAGGCGCAATCGTCAGAATTTCGCGGACGTTTACAGGCACAGGATCAGCGACAGCATTTGGCGCCGTCGTGACGGACAAGCGGAAGCGACCAAGGTTGTTGTTCATGTTGTCGTTGCTATTCCAGCCGCCGTGATTTTGCTGCAGGTAAATCGTCAGGATAAAGGTGCCTTCATTGGCTATCGGTTTCTCGAAATTGAAGACGGCTTTGCGCGGCACGTTGCGCAAGCCAGGCCCGACATCAATACCCCAGGCGGTTTCGTCTTTGTTGTCAATCGCAAATTCAATTGGGCCTTCGACACGACGGCGATTGCTTTTGTCGTAGTACATCGCTTCGAGTTCTTTTTCCGGCGGATTCACATCAGCAGTCGCTTTCCAGATTTTAATTTTGCTGACTTTCTTTTCGTCGCTTACGGAGGTGACTTCGACATGCACATCGGTCAATCCGAAGGTGCCTTTGGGCGAACGCCCGGGACCGTGCATCGGCAAATTTGGATCGTTTAACATTTCAATGCGCAAGGCTGTGATATTTTGCACATCCGTTTTCAGCATCAGCTTCACGCGATGCTTGGTGGGCGCGTAACCTTGCGCGAGGAACGAACCATCTTTCAGTGGAGAGTATTTTTGCCCGCCGGTCGAGATGTCTTCGACTTCAGGTTGAATCACTTTCCATTCGGGCTGGTCGTTTTTTACGCGAGCTTCCCAAGCGTTCATGCTTGCCAGCCAATCGGCTTTGATCTCCTTCAACCGGGCTTCGATTTCGCGCGTGCCGGAGAGAATGTTGGCGCGCTTCATCTGCTCATCGGGCGTGTAAGCAATGATGCTACCTTCGTCAGAGTTATTAAGAAACGAGAAGAGGCGATAATACTCTTCTTGTTTGAGCGGATCGAACTTGTGATTGTGGCATTGCGCACATTGAATGGTGACGCCGAGAATACCTTTGCCAATCGCTTCCATGCGGTCGAACATCGCTTCCATACGAAACTGTTCGGGATCAACGCCGCCCTCTTCATTAATCATCGAATTGCGCAGAAAGCCTGTGGCGACCAGTTGCTCTTGCGTGGCGTTCGGAAGTAAGTCGCCGGCGATTTGCTCAATCACGAATTGATCGTAAGGCTTGTCCTTGTTAATTGCGTTGATGACCCAGTCCCTGTAAAACCAGACGTTGCGCATCTTGTCTTTTTCAAAGCCATCGGAATCGGCATAGCGCGCCGCGTCGAGCCAATGCCGCGCCCAACGTTCGCCGTAATGTGGTGACGCTAATAAGCGTTCAACCTGCTTTTCATAAGCCTTCGGCGAAGAGTCATTGAGAAAGGCATCTACTTCTTCGGGCGTCGGCGGCAGACCAATCAAATCCAGGCTCAAGCGCCGCAGCAGGGTGATTTTATCGGCTTCTGGTGAAGGCGCTAGGTTCTCTTTTTCGAGTTTGGCGATAATGAAGTTGTCAATCGGATTGCGCGTCCATATTTTGTTTTTAACCTCTGGAACAGCGGGACGTATGGGCGCAACATATGCCCAGTGTTTCTTGATGCTGCCTTCCACGGTTGCGCTATCAGGCCAGTTCGCGCCTTCGTCAATCCACCGTTTGAGAAGTTCGATTTGTGCGGCGCTCAAAGCTTCCCGCCCCAGCGGCATGCGCTCTTCGCCGTTTAACCCCAGCACGCGATGCACGAGCCGCGAATCTTTGCTGTTGCCGACAGTGATGAGTTTCAGGGTCAGCGTTTTGCTGTCCAGGCGTGGATCTGCTTTCGGCTTTTCCCCGAAATGACACGGCGTACATGAGGTTTGGAAAATCGGTTGGATGTCGCGGACAAAATCCACTTTGGCTTGCGCGTTCACGCCGGCTTCCCACTGCCTGAGCGTGATTAACAACACCAAGCCCGCCAGCAGGAGACAGAATCTTTTCAGGTTGCTGTTCATTTCTGGTTGTCCTCTCGCTTCTTGTCCCAGAGGTGCTGAAGCACCTGGTGAGAGCAATTGCTCTGCCCGATGCCAACAGGAAGTGGGCGCACCGATAGTGGCGCATTCCTACACTCAATTGGTTTAGCCCAATCATGCTAAACTCAAGTTTTCTGGCAAGCCCCAGGCGATTCAAATATTCGTCCACCAGTTGCGGAGTCGCGCTTTATTGAAACCTCAGACACAAGCTGGATCGTCGGTGCGCCCCCGTGTTGGTGATCTTGTCGAACGATGATCGGTCAAGCAACAGGCTATAGCTTTCTACCAGATCAGTAGGTCTTACGCAAAATCATCTTAGCGGCTGGAGATTGGGGGTGCAATTAAAAGTGGAACTATAATATGGCGTCGGTGGAGGTAAAGCGTTTTTTTGAACGGCACAAGGGAGCATGAGCCTGACCTGCAAGATGGTTGGGCTTTTATCTATCATCCCTTGATTGCTGATAATGTTGGGCGCTATGATTGCGTCGTTTTTATATGCCCATAATTCTAAACAAGCCTGTCATCTAATCAAACC
>JANMSG010001072.1:0-5380 GCA_031389065.1 Acidobacteriota bacterium
CGGCGAAGCGCGCGGCGTAACTTGCAAAGCGCGCGGCGCGGCTTTCGCAATAAGCGATCTCTGCCGGCGTGAAAACGCGGTCACGAAAGCGTTTGCTGTTGCTACGCGTAAGCTTTTCTTCGATGCGCGAAATCTCTACTAAATCTATGCCTATCGCAATGATCATGCTGGCTCATTTCACACTTCAATTTCGTTTAAATCCTGCGCCATTTGTGTCTCTGCAAAAATCGCTCGCGCTTCATTATATAAAGGCGAAACGTCCGCATAGCGGGTGCTGAAATGGGTTAATAACAGGCTTTTGGCATTGGCTTCCTTGGCTATGTTTGCGGCTTGCGCGGCTGTCGAATGCCCGTAGTTCTGCGCTTCTTCCGTCAGTTCTTCTGTGTAAGTCGCTTCGTGTATCAGCAAATCAACGTCGCGCGCTAATTCTTTCGAGGCTTGGCAAGGTCTGGTATCCAGGCAATAGGTCACAGATTTGCCGGGTCGTTCCGGTCCCAACACATCTCCTGGTTGAACGATTCGGCCATCCTCAAGTTGAACCTCTTGCCCGGTTTGTAAACGCCTGAACAAAGGACCAACGGGGACGCCCAATTCACGGGCTCTTTCCAGGTTGAAGCGTCCGGGTTTTGGCTTTTCATCAACGCGATATCCTAAGGCGAATATTCTATGGTCTAAAGGGCAAGTGGAAACCACGTATTCCGCCGTTTCATAAACCGGCGTCAGCGAATTTGCCGGCAATTCATCCTTTTCAATCTCGCGAAGGTGCAGAGGATAATTCACCAACAAGATTTTCAAACGGGCGAGGGTGTTTAAATATTCGCGAACCCCAACCGGAGCGATCAAGGTTAATTCGCGTTCGCGTTTGTCCATTCCCATGGTCGAAAGCAATCCTGCTAAGCCGTTAAAATGGTCGCCGTGCAGATGCGTGATGAAGATTGCGACTAACTTTGAAGGATTCAACCCGGCGCGAATGATTTGCGTTTGCGTGCCTTCTCCACAATCAAACAGGAGCCACTCGCCTTCGCGAGCAACAGCAAGCGCGCTGACGTTTCTCTTCACAGTAGGTTTGCCCGAACTTGTGCCAAGCGGAATTACTCTCATCTTTCTTACGATAACACAGCGAACCATAAACGCTGAATGATGAATGTCAAGAAGAGTGAGGGAGCAGAGCGACCTGAGGTCAGAACAGGGAGCGGTAGCGACCTGGTGTCAAAAGCCGTACCCGCCCGCTACCGCCTGCGGTTCTGACTTTCCCTGCATAAAGCGCAAGACATGACAAAGTGAAATCTGCTACACTGACGCCTCACCCAATCAAAGCATCACGGAGATTTTCATGAATCTGAGAAAAATTGTTCCTCTGCTCTCTCTGGTGTTGGCTTTTGCTACGACGGCAATGGCGCAAGCAAGCCCTGCGTCAAATGGCGAACCGAAACTTGTCATCAAATCGTTCGCACACGATTTCGGAGAGGTGAAATCCGGTACGCCATTGCAATATTCTTTCATTATCAAGAATGAAGGCAAAGCCGACCTGCTCATTAAAAGCGTAGCCCCTGGCTGAGGATGCACGGCAAGCGACTTTGATAAAGTCGTGCCTCCTGGTAAGGAAGGCAAAATCTCTCTGGCAATCCCGCATACGGAAGGCTATGCCGGCGAAGTTGCGAAATCGGCGGCCGTCGTGACCAACGACCCTGCTTACCCGAATTTTAATCTTCTTCTGCGCGCTCATTTTAAAGTCCCGGAAGCCGCATCTGTTCAACCAAACGCTCCTGCAAAAGTCTTCACGGAAGCAGGCAAACGTATAGGCTCTTTGAGCGTAGCGCCCAACGACAGGTGGGTAACCAGTGTCATCAGAGGCAGCAGCGCCTCCGTAACCCTGTATATCTATAATCACGAAGGCAAACCCCTCCAGGTCAAATCCGTGGTTCCGGGCGGCAAGGCTTTCACTGCCAGACTTCAACCAATTGCAGAGGGCAAGCGCTATCAATTGGATATTACGACCGACAAAGATTTGAAACCGGGCAAATACGAGCAGACTCTAAAAGTGTTGACCGACAGTCCCGATACGCCGGAATTAAGCATCGCGCTGGAAGCGACGGTTTATGCGCAGGTCATTGCCACACCAACGGCGATACTGTTGCCGAATATGCCTTTTGAAATAGACCCTTCAACCGTCAATCTGCCTGCAATCTATGTCAGAAAGGTTCGCGATGGCGGATTAAAAATCAAATCCGTGCATTCGTCGCTGCCATTTTTACGGGTGAGTTTGGTCACTGAAATAGAAGGACAGACCTATAAAATCCAATTGGCTTTTGATAAAGCAAGGAAGATAGAAAAAGGCGCATTCAAAGGCGTCATCCGAATCGAAACCAATGATATTGATTCATCGGTCATTGAAATTCCGTTGCAAGGCGCTTTTAATTAATCGCCGCCTTCTTCAACCGCTCATAAAAAATTCAACCGGGCAGGGTTCTCAATTCCCTGCCCTCTATTTTTTGCAGCTCGTTTGCTTTTGGGTAGTGTCCTAATCTGGTGTTGCTCTTTGCCAGCCCGCTTCGCGGGCGCAAGCATAAAGCCACGGGTGTTAGCCCGTGGACAGATGCGCCATACAATTGCGAGCCCGCGAAGCGGGTGATAGAGCCTGCGTCGCAACTATCTATCGCCCGCTTGGCGGGCTACAGGCTATTGGCTGCCTTCGTTTCCCAGCGTTACGCTCCGCTACACACTGGGCTTTATGCTTACGCCCGCATTCGCGGGCTTAGATTAAACAACCCATCATTCCCCCCACCTTTCTCTTCTTTATCTTGCCTTGCCTTCATTTACAACTTACTATTGCTCTTTATTGCCACATTTCATAGATTTTTCTTCGTCTTTGCTGGAGGAGTTCTGACAATCAATACGCGTCATTTTCTAGTCGTAGCGCTACCTCTATTTCTTCTGACAAGCTTTTTCGCAGAGCCGTTTCTGCATCTCGCTCGCGCACAGCAAACAAACAATCAGCCTCTGGTTGCACGCATCACAATTCAAAACAAAGAAGAGTTTCAGCGCCTCAGTAATCTTGGCTTAGACCTTCTTGAAATGCGCGATGGCGATAATTATTTCTTTCTCACCACATCACAGCAGCTCGACGAGTTGCGTCAAGAGGGTTGGGATGCAAAGCCAGATGAAACGCAAACCGCCCTGCTCAGAAATCAGCAACAGACCCATACCTTCAGCGGTGGCTATCGCACAGTCGCAGAGATGCGCGTGCTGCTGCAAAGCAAAGCGACGACTTATGCAAATCTGGCGGAGTATTTTGTTTATGGTCAAAGCTGGGAAAAAATAAACAGCGGCGGCGCAACGGGCAATGATCTGTTCGGCATAAAATTGACCAACAAATCGCGTACGGGTCCAAAGCCAACCCTCTTTTTAATGGCGGCGATTCACGCGCGCGAACTCACGACATCGGAACTGGCTTTGCGCTTGATGGACTATTTGTTGAATAACTATGGCACGGATGGCGATGTGACCTGGTTACTGGATGAACATTTGATTGTCATTGTTCCGGCGGTAAATCCTGACGGTCGTCTCCTCGCGGAGCAAGGATTTTATCAACGCAAAAACACCAACGCAACGTATGGCGGCAACTGCTCGAATCCGCCAACTTCTTCGAATCAATTTGGCGTAGATTTGAATCGTAACTCCTCTTTCAAGTGGGGGACAGTCAATCCGCCAACCGAGCCTCGTTGCGGACAAACCTATCCGGGACCGAGCGCGACTTCGGAGCCTGAAACCGCGGCGCTACAAAATCTGATTCTCTCTCTGTTCCCAGACCAGCGAGGCCCGAACGATTCAGACGCCGCGCCACTCACCACCACGGGCACTATGCTATCGCTTCATTCCTACAGCGACCTTGTGTTATGGCCTTGGGGTTGGGTTGATTCTCCCGCGCCCAACGCCAGCGAGCTTTCTTTGATCGGTCGCAAATACGCTGCCTATAACGGCTATACACCACAGCAATCGACAGAACTTTATGCAACCTCAGGAACAACGGGCGACTGGGCTTATGGTGAGTTGGGCATTTGCTCTATGACTTTTGAAGTAGGTCCAACGTCAGGCGCTTGCGCAGGCTTTTTTCCGCCGTTCACCTGTTTGGACACAGGCTCAGGCGGCAACTTCTGGCTTCGCAACTTACCGGCATTTTTATATTCGGCAAGAATAGCCCGCGCTCCTTATCAACTCGCGCAAGGTCCCACGCCCGAAACTGCTTCGACTCTAAACGCCACATCTACGAGTTTCGAATTGCGGGCGCAACTCAGTGAACAATTCAACGGCGGTCAAAACGTAACCGCGTCGGAATACTACATTGACACGCCACCTTGGCGCGGCGGCACAGCCATTCCCATGAGTGCTCTTGATGGCAATTTCAACAGCGCGATTGAAACCGCTGCTGCAACGGTCACTACATCAGGTAATCATCTGTTTTATGTGCGCGGGCGTGATGCAAATGGCAACTGGGGACCGGTGCGCGCAGTGTTGAGCCCCTCAGCTTGCGGCTCCGGCATAATGGCTGGCAATCAATCGTTTTCAGCGGCGAGCGGCAATGGCAATGCGACAGTAACAACAGGTTCTGGTTGCCTTTGGACAGCGACCAGCAACGCTTCTTGGATCACCATATCGTCCGGCAGCAACAGCAGCGGTAATGGCTCTGTCAGTTACAGTGTTGCGGCAAATAGCACAGGCAGTACACGCTCTGGAACCATCACAGTTGCAGGATTGACCTTCACCGTCCTTCAGGGTGCTGCCTACCTTGACGTGCCGCTCGGTCACCCCTTCTACAACGAAATCGGCAAGCTCTCGGCTCGTGGCGTCACCATCGGTTGCGGCGACGGCAATTACTGCCCAGAGCAGGTAGTAACTCGCGCGCAGATGGCTGCCTTCATCCTGAGAGCCAAAGGCGAGTTCAGCCCGCCAACTCCTCAGACACAACGCTTTGAGGATGTGCCGCCTGCAAATCAGTTCTACAACTTCATAGATCGTCTGGCAATATTACAGATCACGCTGGGGTGTTCGACGAGTCCGCCGCTTTACTGTCCCGACAATGCGGTATCGAGGGAAGAGATGGCGGCATTTATCATTCGTGGGCTAGGGGTATTCAATCCGCCAACTCCAACCGCGCAACGCTTCAACGATGTGCCGGCTGCAAATCTCTTCTATGGGTTCGTCGAAGAGATGGCTGTGCGAGGGATTACACTTGGATGCTCTGCCAGTCCGCCGCTCTACTGTCCCACTCAAGCTGTAACAAGAGCGCAGATGGCGGCATTCCTGGTCAGGGCTTTCAATCTCTAGATGGACGGCACACCAAGAGGGGTCGCAGGTCCATGTCAGAACCGGGAGCGGTAGC
>JANMSG010001087.1:0-14672 GCA_031389065.1 Acidobacteriota bacterium
GACCCGCAAAACGATGACTTTCGCCAGGCAGTGGCAAACGTACAGGCACTTGTCTCTGAAATGATGATAAAAACCGGAGAAGCCGGCGAAGCAATCAAGCTACTGAATCAATCTCTACTGACATTAGAGAAATCATACGCCGCTTCGCCAACGGATGAAATCGCTCATTTTCGCATTGCCATTACACAGGAAAACTTGGGTCATGGCTATGTCTCGTTAGCTTCAGAAGGCAAGACCTCAGCCCAACAGCGTTTGGCTCATTGGCGCGAAGCCCGTTCGTGGTTTCTAAAGAGTCAGGCAATCTATAGAGTTTTTGGTGATGCCGGAAAACTCGTGGGCGAAGACGCTGCAAGACTTGTTAGAGCCACTGATGGCATCGCCAAGTGTGACGCCGCGATTGCCCCGCTGATGGGGAAGTAAGCGCTTAGATGAGTAAGCCGCTTGGGCGGTAATTGCGACAGGATTTTATATTGGCTTCCTTGTCGCTCTTGTGGACTCGTTTCTTCCTGTTGGGACACCGTGTATGTATCTCCTGATGCCGACCCTTGTCGAACTAATCATATCTTGACCTCCTGAACCTTATTCCCCAATCGTAGACTATGCCTTGTGAGATTTCGCTGAATGCGGGTCACGAGCATTTGCTCTGCACGCCGACTCTAAATATAGAAAGATCTCAGTACGTTTCCCCTTGGTAAACATACTGGAAGACCAAAATGGATGCTCTGAATGAAAAGCTACTCAATGAACATAAACAGGCAGTCCTTTGTTGCCGTGCTTAACTAGAAGCTATCCCTAAACTCAATTTTTCGCCCTTGTTTTCTGGGCTTTTTGAGGTTTAGGGATAAGTTCTAGAATCAAGATTCCCTACTCATCGAAAGATTCACAAAACATTCACCGGAAATTAACTTTCGTTTCACATTCAATCGCTATGATTGTGGCGTGAACAAGTTTCACTGTAGAGGGACACCGCAAGGCTCGTTCATGCTCGTCTAGCAAAACCGGAAAAGATGTTTGCAAGTTAAGTTTCTGACACCTCCTTACTCTGCTAATAAATCTTGCTCTGGTTTGAAACGAGGAATGAAGGGCCTTGCGGAAATTTTTCAACTGCGTGAATGCGAATCGTTATGAACCAACCAAATCACAGCGAACAAAACCTAAACCTGAATGTCTCGACTGGTGTAGGCTTGCGGAATAAATTTCTCGCCTACGGCAAAAACGCTGTGGAGCGTTTCCCTTTAAGCCTGCGTACGTTTTCGCCTTTCCCGGCAAAACCAAAGCCGCGAAACTTCCAGCCCCTGGCAACACCGCATGACACCAAGCAACTCATTATCGATGTTGAAAAATTACCGCTTGAACAGAGGCTTTTTAACAACGCTGATTATGCGGTCTTTTACGCCAAGGCTTGGCAGATGCCACGCCTGATGGACGAGATTGGCAGGCTTCGCGAAATCACCTTTCGCCAGGTTGGCGAAGGCACAGGCAAATCCATAGATGTGGATGTCTTTGATACCTATTACGATCAACTCTTTGTCTGGCACAAAGCCAATCAAGAAGTTGTCGGCGCATATCGCATCGGGCGAACCGACGATATCTTAAAAGCATTCGGCAAAAAAGGGCTTTATACAAGTACTCTTTTTAAATTCAAAAAAACCATATTTGAAAAGCTGGGTCCCGCCTTGGAAATGGGACGATCTTTTGTGCGACCCGAATATCAGAGAACCCCGTTTGCGCTTTTCCTGTTGTGGAAAGGCATCGGTCAATATGTGTTGCGCCATCCGCAATACAAAATCTTGTTCGGTCCCGTCAGCATCAGCAACGAATATAGCGCGGGCTCCAGGCATCTTATGGTCGAGTACTTGAAAGAGCACTGCTATGAAAAGGAGTTGGCGCGACTCGTTAAACCGAGAAATCCTTTTTCGGACAAATCCGGCAAACCTGCTTTCACCATCACGCGAAATCAGAGGTTTCGCAACCTGGAAGACTTCTCGTCCTTCATCGCTGAAATCGAAAGCAATCATCAAGGGATTCCGGTTTTGTTGAAGCAATATGTGAAATTGGGCGCCAAGGTGTTGGGCTTTCATGTGGATGCGGATTTCTGCGACTCTCTCGATAGTTTGATCATCGTTGACCTGACAACAGCAGACCGCAGGATGTTAGAAAAACTCATGGGCGAAGAGTGCACTTCGGTTTTCTTGTCAATTCATCAGAACCAGGCAGCTGCATAGGTGTCTTGTTAAACCTTTCTACACAACCAACTCGACAGCTTAAATATAATTCCTCCGTGTTCATCGCTTCGGAAACCCTCTGGTGAGTTTACATGGAATTCACTAAGGCTTCACTTCTATTTCATATTGTGTTCACTTCAACGTAACTTGTCTTTGGTAGAGTCACTCCTTGTTGAAAGCTTAACCAAAAGCTGCAAGAAATGAAGAATCATTCAGTATAAATAGCAAGCTATATTTATAAAGGAAAGAGCCTTTTAACAAGGGAGTGATAGAAAAACCATTCCGTGCAGATGAAAGCCAGATCAGCTTGGCGCGAAAATCATTGGAGATAATAATGCTATTGAAAATAAAAAAAACGGTTGCGGCTATCTGTGCTTTGCTTGTAGCCTCCAGCCTATTTCCTATCTATGGATTGAATCAACAAGATCAAAAAACCGGGAAAATAACAGGGTTTGTTCAAAATGTTGCAAACGGCAGCCCGCTCATTAAGGCAAAAGTTGAAGTGGTTGGCAAAAGCCTCACGGTAGAGACAGGTTTAGATGGCACCTACACCTTGACTCTTGAGCCTGGAACCTACGATTTGAAAATATTGCGCGAGGGATTCATCGCCCAAACCTTGGATGGTGTAAGCGTCACGCCGGGAGAAACGGTGACGCTCGATGTTGTTTTGCAAGCCGAAGGGGCGGGCGAAAAGATTGAAATTAATGCGAGCAACTCCAGTGAAATCGCCGACACGATGGCCGAGCGCAAATCAAATTCGATGGTGTCAGAAGTCATTTCGGCGCGTGAAATTGCAAAAGACACTTCCTCAAGCGCGGCTGGCGTTTTGTCGCGCGTGACAGGCGTATCTATCGTTGATCGCTTCGTCTTCGTGCGCGGACTCGGTGAACGCTACAGCAACACATCGCTCAACGATGCGCTGCTGCCGACAACCGAGCCGGATCGCAAAGTTGTGCCGATGGATTTGATTCCATCCAATCTTCTGCAAAGCGTGAAAATTTTAAAGACCTTTACGCCCGACCAGCCTGGCGAATTCTCTGGCGGTCTGGTGCGTCTGGAAACGGTTGATTTTCCGAAAGGAGCTTCGCTGGCTATTAAAGTATCTTCCGGTTTCAATACCAGAACCAACGGCAAAGACTTTTTAAGCTCTCCGGGATCGGGCGGCTTTGGAAATTATTTCGGCTTTGGCAAAGGGCAGCGTTCGCTTCCTGCAACCATTCCTGGAAACGAGCGCGTCTTCAGAGGCAATGACTTTTTGCCGGGCGGCTTTACGGCGGAGCAATTACAGACCATAGGGCAATCCTTCAACAACACCTTTACGCCGACCACAGAGAGTGCGCGTCCAAGATTTGGATGGAGCGTATCGGGCGGCGCAAGCGTCGGAAAGTTCGGGTTTGTTGCAGCCGTCAGTTTCAAGAATGAACCGGAAACTCTGAAAGAAGCGAGAAACTATTACCTGTTAGGCGAAGGCAACTCGATATTTCCTGCCGCCAGTTATGATTATAATTCCAGCACCAATGTGGCGCGTCTTGGCGGCACGCTCAACACCAGCTATCAACTGACACAAAACAACAAATTCTTCTTCAAGAATTTTCTCACCAATCAAGCCAGCAACGAAGCGCGCGTCTTTGAAGGATTCTATCTAGACAGAGGCACAGACATACGCAATACGCGCCTTCGTTATATTGAAGAACGAATCTACACGGGACAACTGTCGGGCAACCACCTGATCAAATGGCTTGGCGATACCGTCTTTACCTGGCGTTACACCTATTCGCGTGCCACGCTTGATGAACCCGATTTGCGCGAATCGCTTTACGAATTTAGTGCGACGGCGGGGAAATTTGTTTTCTTCAACCAGACGCAAAGCCTTTTTCATCTGTTTAACGAAATGCGCGAGAACGTGCGCGAACCGGCCTTTGATCTGGCGAAGTATTGGTTCTTGGGCAGCACATCGTTTAATGTAAAAGGCGGCTATAGCTTCATCAACCGCGATCGCACATTCGATTCGCGACGCTTCAGATTCTTGCCGCGCGGCACCATTCTTAACAGTGTTGATACCAGTATCTTGCCGGAACAATTGCTCACCGCAGCCAATATTAAACCGACCAACGGTTTCGAGGTTCGTGAAGAGACGCGCACCACAGACCATTACGACGCTCTGCACAACATAACCGCTGGCTATTTAATGGGTGATTACACGATGAATCGTTTTCGCTTCATCGGCGGCGCGCGGGTAGAAAAATCTGAGCAGCGCGTCAATACCTTTGAACCGTTTAATCCGGCTGCCGTTCCGGTCTTTGCGAATTTGAAAGACACGGATGTCTTGCCGAGCGCGGGTGTTGTTTATTCCATGAAAAACGGCTCGATGAATCTTCGCTTAGGCTTCAGCAAAACCGTAGCACGTCCGCAGTTCCGTGAGTTGAGCCCGTTTGAGTTTACAGATGTTACAGGCGGCCGTTCGGCAATTGGCAACCCCAATATCCAGCGAACCTTGATTACCAACTACGATGTTCGTTATGAGTGGTTCCTGGCGCCAACAGAATTGCTTGCCATAGGCTTTTTTCATAAGACCCTGGACAACCCCATAGAAGTGGTTGTGGAACCAACTACTTCTTTGCGTACGTCATTCCGAAACGCCGATAAAGCCCGCAACACAGGCATTGAAATAGAACTTCGCAAAGGGCTCGGAAATGTTTGGAGTCGCCTCAATAACTTTTCCTTTAGCACCAACTACACCTACGTCAAATCGCGTGTAGAGATTGGCGAGCAAACAGGCATCGTCTTAACCAGCCTTGACCGTCCGCTCGTCGGTCAAGCCCAAAACATATTCAATATGGTGCTGGATTATCAGGTTCCCCAGTGGAATTTCGAGACCCGCGCGTTGTTCAATTACTCGGGACAGCGTATCAGCGAAGTCGGCGCGCTCGGCTTACCTGACACCATTCAGACAGGCTACCCCAATCTTGATTTGAGCTTTACCAAGAGCTTCGGCGGCGAAAAGAGGTGGAGCGTTGACTTTCAAATCGAAAACCTTTTAGACCGTGAGATTGATTATCGCGTCGGCGGCAGTCCGTTTCGCGTCTATCGCACAGGCAGAGGTTTCGAGTTTGGCGTCTCCTACAAAATATTTTGAGACGAACCATAGGAGACTTGAGTACGCGATTGGCGCAGTGGGCCGCTCGCGCAAGTTTTGACAAAATTGAATCTGCCACCCCCGGCAGATTAGAGATTGAATAATTAATTTAAGGAGACCTTACGTATGATTGGCAAATCATCAATGTTAAAAGTTTTGATGTTGGCAGCAGCTTTCGCTTTCTTATTGAATTTCAGCTCCACATCGTATGCAGCAACGGTTGTTCTCGAAGGTGAAATCACCGGCAAACTGAAGTTGAAGGCAAAAAACACCTACGTTCTTGTCGGCGGCGTTTTCATCGCCGGGAATATGGTTATTAAACCCGGTACCACGATACTCGGAACCGAAGGTTCATTCCTCGTCATCAAGCAAGGCGCAAGGATTACTGCGGAAGGAACCGCTGCAGACCCTATCGTGTTTACGAGCGTCAACCGAGCAGGACAGCGCAACCGTGGCGACTGGGGCGGTATTATTATCAACGGCAGAGCGCCGATTAACGTTCCTGGCGGCACGGCACAGGGCGAAGGCAGCACCGGACTCTACGGCGGCACCGATGCGGCAGACGATTCCGGCATTATGAAGTATGTTCGCGTCGAGTACGGCGGTTTTGCCATCAGCCCAGACAATGAATTGAACGGCCTCGCCTGGCAAGGCGTCGGCAGCACCGGAACGTTTGATTTCATCCAGTCAGCGTGGGGCGGCGACGACGCTTTCGAGTGGTTCGGCGGAACGGCAAACGCCAAGCACCTTGTTGCTGTCGGCGCAGATGACGACAACTTTGACTGGACGTTCGGTTGGTCTGGCAAACTCCAGTTCGGCATCGTTCAGCAACGCAAAGATGTTGGCGATACCGGCATAGAAGCCGACAATAACGAAAACGGCGTTGAGTTTGCACCGCGCTCATCGCCCAGAATAGCTAACATTACGCTCATCGGTGCGCCTGCGCCCGGACCTGGCAGCAGACATGGCATGGTTTTAAGGAGAGGAACTGCTGGCGACATTCGCAACTTTATCGTCATAGGCTTTAAGAATCTCGGCGTTGAAGTCCGCGACGCATCGCTGACCCAATTCAACAGCGGCGCTCTGTCTTTAAATGGCGGCATCTTCTTTAACAACGGCAATGGGCTGACGACGCCTGCGAACTTCACAGCCGCGACCGCCGACGGCATTACCGCGAGAAGTCAAAAGGTTCTACAGGTTGACCCGCTCATCACTGATCCGTACAGCGAGACGGTGCCGAATTTCAAGCCGCTCGCTAATTCACCCGCCTTGGTCACCGCAAACACGGTCACAGGATTCACCGATTCTTTCTTTGAAACGGCAAATTTCTTGGGAGCAATCGGCACCGATGATTGGACATTGGGGTGGACCCGGTACGCTTTCGGACAATAAGAAATATGCAAACCACTGAAAAGGCTGCCTTCAAGCAGGCAGCCTTAATTTTTAGCGCTATCCTTTGCTTCGCTTTTCTGCTCGCAGGTTGCAGCAAAAATAAAGAAGCAACCCACAACCGGAATAATGCGACGATTCCAAGCAGCGCAGATCGAGAAAAGGAGATTGAAAAGGCGAGAGCCGAGGCGCAAGCTTATCTGTCTGCAACCTCGGCTGCGCCTGCCGCTCCCACATCGAAAGCGGCTACGCGGCGCTTAGCAAATGCTCAAATGAGTGCCGAAGAACTGAGCCGAAATTTCCTCAAAGCCTTAGCAAACGAAGATATGAAATTCATCGAATCTCTGCGCCTGACCAAAGAGGAATTCTGTCAATATGTTTTCCCTGAGCTGCCGGCGAGCAAAACGCCGAATGTGACCTGCGATTTCGTCTGGCAGCAGGCCACCTTGAAAAGCCTTAGCGGTCTAAGCGAGATGTACCCGAAACATAAAGGCAAAAAATACCAATTCGTCGCTTTACGGTTTGAAAAAGGCATAGACAGCTATCCCACCTACCAGGTTCATAAAGAGACACATCTGGTGGTGAAAGACGAAACCGGCAAACGGCAGGAGTTGAGGCTCTTTGGCTCGATGTTGGAAATGGATGGCAAATACAAACTCTTTAGCTTTGTCATTGATTAGCTAGATTATTGAACGAGCAGCAATGAAGACACGAAAAATTTTCCACTTCGTTTTAGGCGGAGTAGGCTTCAGCATTTTAATAACGGGATTGTGCCGGATCGTTTTATATGTGCCATTTTAAGGTATTTTTGTAACCCACAATCTCACGATTTCATAACCAGGCAAAAACTCAGTTCCAATTATCCATATGGCTTCAAACTCTTCTCATCTGAAAGAACAGATCTTCCATCATCAGAGTGACGACAGCGTATATGACGATGGTTCTCTGCGCATAGAACATAACAGCTATTACATCGCCTGCAATGGCAGAATCATTACGCTGGCGCGCAAAGAGTTTTTGATTATCTCGAGGCTGGCGCGCAGTTCGGATCGCATCGTTACCTCGGAAGAGATATGGCGCTACGCCTGGGGCGATGGCGCAGCCTTCAACGCGCAAAGCCTGCGTGTGCATATTCACAGGCTTCGCCACAGGCTTGCACCTTTTCGCGTGAAAATAGACAGCATGATCAATGTCGGGTATCGCCTGACGACAGAAGCCAATTTGAACCTCAATAAGCTCAACGCCTTCTAGGTTTTACTCTAAATCTTTCCGACACCGTTTTTTCAATCTGCTGATTCAGATAAGATTGATTGCAAAATTTGCCTGACAGTATTCCGGCCTGATTTACTCTTGCTCTAACAGACTGTAGTGCTTTCTTCGAGTGATGGCTCGAAGGAATAGACTACTTTCGACGAACAGGAGTAGGGCAGCTATGACAATCGTCAGAACCCCGCGCCCGGTCTGAAACAGGCTCAGTTGCGTTGCCGTAGGTAAGGAGTACCAGTAGTATGTGGCGACAGTTAGCCCGGTCAGGAAATTGGCGAGGATGTGAATCAGATACTCTGCCGAAGGCAGCCCGCCGAGAGTTGCCCGCGACCTCCGTTCAAGCAGTACATCAATCACGTTGTTGACAAAATCACCCGCAAACAACCCCCACAGCAGCATTGCACTCTCAAGGGTTCCTCCTCCGAAGGTCACGATTGTGGTGATCCCCAGGAAAATAGCGTGCCGCATCAGATGGGTGATTTCCTCTGCCATACTCTCGTGGCGCTCGTAGAGTCGGAATCGGTACAGGTGATAGTACAAGACATCCACAACTCCGATCAGCGACGTGAGCATCAATAGTTCAAAGACGGCGCTCATTTGGTTCCTTCTCCTATTTTATCCATCGCGCCAGACAGAAAGCGCAAGAGCGCCGCCGTGTAGGCTTCCGGCTCTTCCTGCATAGGCATATGAGCCGAATCCTTCAGCCATACGATGCCGACCGTTCCAGGAATATCGCTGGCCAGTCGCTCGGCGATCTTGCCCCCAAAGTTCGTGTCCTGCTCTCCCCACAGCAGCAGCGTCGGGCGACGGAATTGCTGCATCCCTGGCACCGCATCCAAGGTCACACGGTTGTGCTGCGGATCAAGTTGCCAGCGAAAAAACCGCACCAGCCGCTGCCATCGGGCCGCGTCACTGGTGTGCGCCCGGACATAAGCATCTAACACTTCGTCCGTGAAGACCTCCTTCTTGTGGACGGCGATCTGGAACACATCACGTCGCACAGCAGCATTCGATAGCGCCAGATGGAAGACCGGGCTGAGCGCCGGATTGACAATCGCTTTAAGATAGATACGCTCAGGCTCGCTCGGCCACTGGTCGTAGGCTTCGGCGTTGGTCAGCACGGCTCTGGTGATGCGCTGTGGATGCGTTCCCATCAGCAGTTGCAGAGTCGCGCCACCGTGATCATGTCCGACAAAAGAGGCTTCTGAAATTCCGAGCGCATCCATCAGCCCGATAACCATCTCGGCGTCCTGCGGCAAGCGATAGTCACTTTCAAGACTGACTTCCGTATCACCGAGACCGAGCAGATCTGGTGCGATGACCCGATAAGAGCGGCTCAACCCCGGAATCACGTCTTTCCACTCGTAGGAATGAAACGGACATCCGTGCAATAAAACGACAGGAGGTCCGCTGCCTTCATCAATGTAGGCAACGCGGGCATCGCCAAGCTGAATGTACTTCTTTCTACGGGAAAACTCTTCCACCTCGGACTCTACGATGGAGCCAGCTCGTGTCGAACGGCTCGTTCCAATAAAACCGGAGCGCACGGCGAGGACTAACCAGATGATCAAGGTAACCACCAGTAAGCCTGCTAGGACGCGCCAGAGTTTTCGCCATCGTGGTCGAACTGCTGATACAACTTCTGCTTTTGTTCTCATTGGTCTTTCCTCTTGCTTGAAATAGAATGGAGGGTAACGACAGAAGTTCCGCTGGATTCCGGCGGGCAGCAAATCGCTACCAAATTGCGCGTTTTCTGGAGGATGTCTTCGAGGCGACGCAAAAATTCCGGGCCATCGAGATCGTAGACAACCTGACGACCTTGCTTCGAGGCGCGCGCCAGTCCGGCATCGAGCAGGACACGCAGATGCCGCGAGATCACCGAGCGATCCTGCGGGAACATTTCGGCAATTGCGCCAATATCACTTGGCCCGGCAACCAGCAGTTGGCGAATCAGGGAGACGCGAGTCGGATCAGCGAGCGCTTTCAAAAAACGATCATCGAGAGCCTCTGCCAGTTGATGTGCCGCCCGCTCACGGGTCTTGTCCATTGCTATGCTCCTTCTTACGAGTGCAAGTATGCACACGGATGCACGTATTGTCAAATAAAAAAATTATTCTTTTCTTCCATCACCCGTATTCCGTTTCTGCTCTCAGGTTCTGCGGGTCGAGTAAGGATGCGGATCAAATAAGACGCAGTTTTGGAGGTTCAGAGTTACGCCTAGAGGCGTGAGTTGACGCAGACACTTCACGCCTCTAGGTGTAACTCTAAACTTGCAGCAGTTTTTCAATCTGCTGATTCAAGGAATATTGATTGCAAATTCACATGACAGCATCCCCGTCTGATTTAACACAAAATTTACATTGCGTTAATGTACAGTTAATTTTGAATTGGTAGACTCCGCCTCTGGTTATCACACCTATTAAGAATAGATCAGGTCATTTGTGCATAGCATAAACCAAAAATTAACGAAGTTTTATCCAAGCAAATTTTACATATCTTCGCGGGCTATGAGACCCGTAAATTTCAAGGAGAAGAGAACATGAACCCCACAATTAGCAGGACTTTTTTGAGGACCGTTTTGGTCTATCTATTAGTCTCGGTTATGGCCGCGCCCTGTTTCGCTCTTGGTTTCCAATCCAACACAGGAACCTTAACAGGCGTAGTAACTGACACCACAGGAGCGCGAGTAGCGGGCGCTACCCTGATCATCACCAACATGGCAAACGGCCAAAGTCGAACGGTAAGCACCGATGAAGAAGGGCGCTGGAAAGTTTCAGCGCTTGACGTCGGAAAATATAAAATCGTTGTTGAAGTAACCGGCTTCAAAAAATCTATCGTTGAAAATATAGATATCGAAGCCGCTGTTCCTCACACAATAGATTTAAAACTAGAACCCGGCGCAGTCTCCGAATCGGTCAATATCGTAGCTGGTACAGAGATTGTTCAGCGCGAAACCGCTACGACATTCAGGCAATACAATTCGCTTGAACTTCAACAAGTCCCTACTTCCACACGCAGTTTTACACATATTCTTTCAGCGGAAGCAGGCGTGAGCGCAGACCTGCCACCCGTTTTGACAAACGGCACAGGTAACCTTTCGCCTTCGATCAACGGACTACGCACCACATCAAACAGTCTCTCTTTCAACGGCGTTGACGCGACGAACTTGTCGTCTAACGAAGGCTCGTTAAATGACAACATCTCGCCTGCGGTTGAAACCCTGCAAGAGGTCAAATTGCAGACCAGTCTGTATGACGCTTCAACAGGTCGCAGCGGCGGTGGCAATTTCCAACTGATTACCAAATCCGGCGATAATAAATTTCACGGCACAGCCTATTTCTTTTTACAAGATGACCGTTTTAACGCCAACGATTTCTTTTACAACAAAGATGGTATCGAGCGCCCCGAAGCCAAACGCAAAGAAGGCGGCTTTACCATCGGCGGACCGATCAAGAAAGATAAATCGTTCTTCTTTGGCAGTTATCAAAGAACCAGAGCAACAACCGGTTTTGTGCCGACAGCGCAAAGCATCACCTTGTTGCCTCTTGCTTTGGATGGCATCAGCGGCGACCGAAGCGCCGCCGCGCTCGCCGCAGCATTTAGACAACTAAATCCAACGTTCAACTTAACCGCGGCTCAGATTTCACCCTTTGCCGTCAATCTCTTTAACCTAAAAAATCCGGCAACCGGCGGTTTCATTATTCCTTCGGCGAGCAGCCTGCCGGGTTTAAAAGATACGATTGGTCCCAACGGTGCGCCGCTCGTTGACCTCCAGGGGAATCCGCTGGTGCGCATCCGTCAGGTCTTCCCTGCGTCGTTTGAGCAAGACCAGTTTACGTTGCGCAACGATACTCAGTTAACGGAAAAGAATCGCATCAGCGCGACTTTCTTCTTCTCGAATTTCCCAGGCTTTGACCCGTTCCCTGACCCGTCAAGCTTAACCTCGCCATTTACCTTGCAGCGCGACGATCGCGCCCGAACTCTAGCCCTGTCAGATACGCATCTGTTCGGGGATCACATTGTGAATGAAGCGCGCTTCGGCTACTTCAATCTCAACAACACCAGGCGCGGCGCAAACGAGTTTGCCGACATCACACACGACAGACTACTACAGGGCACAGGCGTTTCGATTGAGCAGTTTAATCCGGCGCTGCGCTTTGATGATCGAGCGGCAACCCGTCGCCTGAGCCACTTCACTTTTGCGCCGAATTTCAACATCTCGTTTGGCTATCCGAACGATTCATTCAACACACGCAAACAGCAGACCCTGTCATTTGCTGACAACCTGACCTACACACGTGGCGCGCACACCTTCCGTATGGGTGCTGAATACAAGCGCCATAAATACGATTCCGACCTGCCGGAAGAACAGGGTACAGAGTTTGAGAAGCAACGCGGCTTTACCCAACTGTTGCAAGGGCTAGCCACAGAGGGAGACACGCAGTTTGGCATAACCAGCAAGCAGTTCCGTATGCAGGACCTGAGTGCCTATATCGCCGATGACTGGAAGATATCAAACAAGCTGACGGTCAATCTGGGCTTACGTTGGGATTGGTTTGGCTGGCCGACTGAGAAGAACGGGCTCATCGGCAATGTTGATTTCACCCGCGTCGGTTCTAATCTTCTGCCGGACGCTTTCCTGGTTCCTGACAATGTGAAACCGACAGGCATCGCCCCAATTGACGAAACGGTGGCGCTGGCGCAAAGGGCTGGCAATAACCACACCCTCGACAGTCAGGATTTGAACAACTTCCAACCGCGACTTGGTTTTGCCTGGTCGCCAATGGAGAGCGGCAAACTGGTGGTTCGCGGCGGCTATGGCATCTTTTTTGACCGTCCGTCAGCCGCCTTCGTCAACACGATATTTTCAAACTTCCCGTTCTTGCGCGAAATCGAAGTCACCTTTCCGAGTCAGGCAGTGCCGTTCTTAACGGCGTTTTCGCAGCAGGATCCGACCCTGCCCTTCTTTCGTTATCTACCAAATCGCGTGATCTTCCAGGGCAGCAATTACATTATCCGCGATGGTACGCCTGTAACGCGTGGAGCGAATGGATCACCGAATCCGAACGACCCGAGGACAGGGCTGCCGCAAACCGGAAACATCGCCGAGACCTTCGAGTTCCGCGCTGTTGATCGTGGTCTGCGCACCCCTTACATTCAGCAGTGGAATCTCGGCATCCAATATGAACTCACCAAAGACCTGCTCGTGGAAGTCCGCTACGCCGGAACCAAAGGAACCAAGTTGTTGCAATCCCTGGCTTTCAATCAGGGGTATGATTTGAATGACCCTACGGCACCCGATGTGATCTTCCAGCGTTTGACTGATGCCTACGTTGCGGCGGGCGCAACGCGTGGTCCGTTGCGTTCAGGAAGCACGGCAAAAGAGAGAGGAACGGGCGTCGCATTTGGCTTCAATAACCCCTTAACCGGACAGCTTGATTACAACTTGTCGAGAGCCGTTGCTTTGGTCAATGGTGTGCCAGACTTGACGACCGGCACGCTCATCCCGTTTGAGGCTCGTGTCGCCATCCTGGGATTTAACATTCCGGAAGCCTTGTTGCTGACTTCATCGGCGAATTCAAGCTATCACGGTTTGCAGATAGGCGTCACCAAGCGCTTGTCAAAGGGCTTGCAGTTTAACACTTCTTACAGCTTCTCAAGATCAATTGACACCAGTTCCGCAGACCCTGGCTCAACCGCCGGCGGCGGCAAACCCGATGTGCCAAACACCGGATTCGTCGTGCAGGGCGATCAGCGCGATGTTGCATCCAATCGCGG
Organism: Acidobacteriota bacterium; assembly: GCA_031389065.1. GTDB lineage: Bacteria > Acidobacteriota > Blastocatellia > UBA7656 > UBA7656 > JACQDB01. The sequence continues at coordinate 13,795 of JANMSG010001087.1, forward strand.
ACTTTCGGACTATGACCGCACCCACAGATTCTCTATGTCGTACGTTTATGAGTTGCCGTTCAAGTCTGAATCACGGGTGTTGAAAGGCTGGCAGATTTCAGGATTCTTCCAAGTTCAATCCGGAACGCCGTTTTCGATCTTCTCATCAGAGCCAGAGGCGAGAACGCTTGCAGACCTGCAAAGATTGAACCTCGGTTCCGGTGGTCTTTATCGTTTGGGTTTTGGTCGTCCGAGTATTAAACCTGGACTGACACACAAAGATTTAGCCCAGAAGGGAGACGATGTGACAGAGCGTTACTTCAACGTTGATGCGCTCGCAAGTCCGCTCGGCGGCTTCGGTAATCTCGGTCGCAACGTGCTTCGTGGACCCGGTCAGAAGCGCTTTGACATGAGCTTGTCAAAGGCAACCGCAATTACGGAAGGCACCAGTCTCGAAGTACGTTGGGAAGTCTTCAACCTCTTCAACAATGTGAACTTTGCAAACCCAACCAACGATCTACAGGATGTGTTCGACTTTGGCACCATCTCCAACACCGTTGGCGGGCCGCGCGTCATGCAGTTAGGGGTGAAGTTCAGATTCTAACCTTTGAAGAAGTTTGAATAAAAGTAAAGACGCTGGAGGTTCTGCAATCTCCAGCGTCTTTTTCATGAATCACAAAATACGGTAGTGCTAAAAAAGTAATGCATTATAAATTGCCACTAGCTTATATCCTTTGAAAAAATAATCCGCCAAGCCCGCGAAGCGGGCGCAAGCATAAAGCCCAGTGTGAAGCAAAGCGCAACGCTGGGTCAGTCGCCGTCAAAATCTTCTTTGAGCCCGCGTAGGCGGGCGATAGAGATGGCCATTGATGGTCTATCACCCGCTTCGCGGGCTCGTG
>JANMSG010001150.1:0-7446 GCA_031389065.1 Acidobacteriota bacterium
ATCATCTTTCGGCAAACGACTGATTACATTTACATACGCCTCAGCCGCGCGTCGCCAGACGTCTTTCTCTCCAGATATGGATGCTTGTAAATAACCTTCTAACCCCTCAGAAGAATTAAATTTAGATTGATTCAGAGGTGATCTTAAATCATCAGTAACATTTTTTTTCGATAAAAAATCCTCAATTGGCGGAGGTGGCACTGAAACATAATTGGCGTGTTCTATCTGTAATTGCATTTGACACTCCTAAAACAATTTCAAGCTAAATCTTATCACGAGACTAATTTGCTTAAAATTATAGAATCCGCAAAACGAATAATCATGTCGGTTTATTCTGAGCTAACGTATTCGCCGAAAACATTTCGCAATCTATCCGAAATTTCGCCGAGTGTCGCGTAAGCTTCAACGGCTGTGATGATGCGCGGCATCAGGTTTTCATCCGAGCGAGCCGCTTCTTCTACTCTGCTCAAGGCTTGCTCTGTTGCTTTTGCGTCGCGGCGAGCGCGCACTGCCTGCAAGCGTTCGACCTGCTGGCGCGCTAACTTTTCATCAATGCGAAGCACAGGCATTCTCACCTCTTCTTCCATCGTGAAGCGATTGACACCGACGACGATTTGCTCATTGGCTTCAACCGCGAGTTGAAAATCATACGAAGCACGTTCGATTTCGTGTTGCACGAAACCTGCCTCAATCGCTTTTAACATTCCGCCCAAATCGTCAATCTTTTGAATGTACTCCGTAGCCAGTCTTTCAATTTCGTTGGTCAAATATTCAATCGAATACGACCCGGCGAGCGCGTCCGCAGTATCGGCTACACCGGATTCATAGCCAATCACTTGTTGCGTGCGAAGCGCGATGCGCGCCGCGTGTTCCGTAGGCAACCCTAACGCTTCGTCCATCGAATTCGTATGCAGCGATTGCGCTCCGCCTAAGACCGCCGCCAGAGCTTGAATGGTCGTGCGAATAATGTTGACCTCAGCTTGTTGTGCCGTCAGCGTAGAGCCTGCCGTTTGCGCGTGAAAACGCAGAGCCATCGAACGCGGGTCTTTGGCGTCAAATCTATCGCGCATAATCTTTGCCCACAGACGACGAGCGGCGCGGAACTTTGCCACCTCTTCCAAAAATTGATTGTGCGAGTTGAAAAAGAAGGCGATGCGCGGCGCAAAATCATCTACGCCGAGTCCTGCATCAACCGCCGCTTGCACATAACAGATCGCATCAGCCAGGGTGAAGGCAACCTCTTGCGCGGCCGTTGAACCCGCTTCGCGTATGTGATAACCGGAGATCGAAATCGTGTTCCATTTGGGAACCTCTTTGGCGCAGTACGCGAAAATATCCGTGACGATTCTAAGTGATGAGCGCGGCGGATAGATGTAGGTGCCGCGCGCGATGTATTCTTTGAGAATGTCATTTTGAATAGTGCCGGAAATTTTATCCGGCGAGACGCCTTGTTTCTTTGCAACGGCTATGTACATGGCAAGCAAGATTGCAGCGGTCGAGTTGATGGTCATCGAAGTCGAAACTTTATCGAGAGGAATTTGGTCGAACAAGGTTTCCATATCTTCAAGCGTATCAATCGCCACACCGACTTTACCGACTTCGCCTTGCGCCATTGCGTGGTCAGAGTCATAGCCCATCTGTGTAGGCAAATCGAAAGCTACAGACAAACCCGTCTGTCCTTGTGACAACAGATAACGATACCGCTCATTCGATTCTGCGGCGGTCGCAAAACCTGCGTACTGGCGCATCGTCCACAGCTTGCTGCGATACATGGTTTTATAAGGCCCGCGAGTGTAGGGAAACTCCCCTGGATTTGCGAGGTCTTGCTTGTAATCATACTGTGCGTCTTCAGGCTTGAAGGCGACTTTCATCTCAATGCCCGAACTGGTTTGCGCTTTTTTTTCGGTGGGTTCTTTTGTATTCATACTCAGCGTTGAGAGTAGCAAAACGCTGTATCGCTTACCAGTCTGTGAAATGGCGCGAATATTCAGGTAGATGCTTCGATGCGTTGATGAGCAAGGCTTTGAATGCTGCGCCTTGCTCAGACTTCTTCCGGTCTTCATACAGTTTATGGGACGACGCGGTATTTGCCCATCCGCTTAAGCCGCCAGGTTAGGTCAATCACCTTTGCACTATCGCCTCATCACACTTCTTGAGTTGTCCATCTACTGCTTCCAGTCGTTTGTTGAAATCCGCTCTCTCAGGGTTTTGCTCGTGCAATCTTCGGTAAATTTCTCGGCTGCGTTCGTATAAGGAGCGTGCTCCACGCCAATGCGCCAGACGATCTTGAGCGGACACCGTTTTTGCAGATGCCATATCAATGTGCAGCAAACCTGTTGCTTCGCACAATTTGGCGAGGTCACCTTGAGCCGCTAGGTTCATCGAGTCCGTCGCGTTCTTCTCACGCAGGGGGAAAGATTTACGATAACTTTTTAATGCCGCCTGATAATCGCTCAGCGACTTTTGAGCGAGACCCAGGCCTTCGTAACTGATCGCAAGATTGTCCATATAACCACTGTTAGCATCTTTAGCAAGTAGTTCTTCTTGGATTGAAATGGCTTTTTGTGCATATTCGCTGGCGCCTGCGAAATTGCCGCTGCCGTATAGCACGAAGCCATATTGACTGTAAGCGACTGCCAGATTGTTACGCACAGATGCTTTGCGTGGGTCGGCTTTGGCGGCGGCTTCCATCAGCGCCAGATATTTGCCAAGCTTTTCAAGTGCAGGTTTGTAGTCTTTTTGTTTCCGATAGGTCTCCGCTTGTTGGTGATATACCCTTCCCAAAAGCAACTGTGCCGCAACGTCATCGGGCACGGCGGCATACAAAGGCTCTAAGATCGCCAGCGCCCTGTCATATTCCTGCAAAGATGCTGTCGGGTCGGGTAAAGTCTCACCGAGGTAGCGATGACACGTGGCAATGGCTTTCTGTATTCTCAGGTCAGTTGATTGTTCTTTACCCAAGGTCAACAGCACTGCCATCGCTTGATGGAAATTCTGTAGAGCTTCTTGCGTATCGCCATTCCAGTTATAGAGATCTCCGATAAACATATATAAATTAGCCAGTCGTTCGCGAAATTCGTAGGACTGTGGATTTTCTACGATCAAAGGTTCACGCAGAGCAAGGGCTTTCTGGTAAAAACCCAAAGCCCCCTCGGTGTCATTCGTCCACCAAAGCGTGTAACCAACTTTTTCATAATCCTGCGCTAAGGCATGGCGCACTTCTGCATCCTTTGGGCTGATGAGTAACAACGCTTCATCCAGTATCAGGGCCTTGCGAAAACTGTTTAAAGCGCCCGCGAAATCACCTTTATCAGCCACAACCTGTACATCTCCAACCTTTCGATAAGCTGTGCCTAACTCGCGCTGCAACCCAGTGTCGTCGCCGACTTCCTTCGCCAGGCTATCGAGATATTCGAGCGCCCGTTTGACAAGGATTTCGCGGGCGGCAGTGGTGCCAGGCACATTTTCAATCTGCGGACTGATTTCAAAGAGCAAAGAGTTCGCCAGTTTCCGCACCTCGTTGAAACGCTTTTCAGCGCGCTCGCGCTGCCGTTCGGCGCGACCCGCCTGGATGACTGTGGCGATGATACCGCCGACCAGCGTTAGAATAATCAGCACTGTCGCTGCAACCCCGACTCTGTGCCGCTTGATGAACTTTGAAGCGCGATACTTGAAAGTATCCTTCATGGCCAGAACCGGCAAGCCTTCCAGGTGACGACGGATATCTTCAGAAAACTCTGCAACGGAAGCGTACCGTCGCTGCGGCTCCTTGCGCATCGCCATCAAAATAATATTGTCCAAATCACCGCTTAATGCGCGTTTCAATTTTTCCGGCTGGGTATCGCGCGAGTTACTTACCGATTCCGGCGTGATCATCGTCGTCGCGCCGTCTGCCGTGTCTATCGTTTCCGTGCGAGCAACCATCGTGCTTGGTCTTTCCGGCGTGCTTTCGCAAATCACCCGCTCCATCTCTTGTCGCAACGGCGTCTTGAACTGATACGGCTGATGCCCGGTTAGCAATTTGTAAAGCAATACCCCTAACGAATATATATCGGAAGCCGTCGTGATCGGTTCGCCGCGCACCTGTTCAGGGCTGGCGTAATCCCGCGTCATCATTCGCATCATCGTCGCCGTCGGGGCCATCGTCTGCGGCGACAAGTTGGGATTCAAAAACTTGGCGATGCCGAAATCCAAAAGCTTTGGCGTGCCCTCCGGCGTGATGACGATATTGCTCGGTTTCAGATCACGGTGAACGATCAGGTTTTGATGGGCGTGTTGCACCGCCGCGCAGATTTCCCGAAACAGTTTCAAGCGTTCGAGGGTCGAGAGCCTGTGGCTGTCACAATAATTGGTCAGCGGTTGCCCTTCGATGTATTCCATCACGAAGAACGGCAAGCCCTCATCGGTGGTGCCGCCGTCTAACAGTTTGGCGATGTTGGGATGGTCGAGTGAGGCGAGGATTTGTCGTTCGTTGCGGAAGCGCCGCAGGATGTCATCAGAGTCCATGCCGCGTTTGATGAGTTTGATGGCGACACGTTTCTTGTATTCGTCATCGGCGCGCGTCGCCAGGTAGACTGTCCCCATGCCGCCCTGTCCGATCTCTTTGATCAAGGTGTAGTGACCGATGCGCCGCCCCGCGAACGCTTCGCCGTGATGGTCATCAACCAGTTTGAGAGCGTCTGCCATGGCGGGCGTTTCAATGAAATTTTCGGCATTCGCAAATGAGGCGAGGAGCGTTTCGACTTCCGTGCGCAACTCTTGATCATCGCCGCAGGCCGAGTGCAGAAAAGCGGTGCGCTGCCCTTCCTTGCTTTCGAGGGCAGAATTGAAGATCTCTTTCGCTTTCTCCCACTTTTCAAGGTTCATATTGTTGTGAAAATTTTTGACACAAGATGACTTCTTGTGATTGATTCAACTGGCGCAAGTTACCAACTTGCTCATCTACTTTTATCCGTTAATCTGACGATAGAGCCAGGCCTTGGCGACGTTCCAATCTCGGCTCACGGTATCAGAAGATATTTTCAAAAACTCCGCAGTTTTCGCCAGAGTCAGGCCGCCAAAAAATCGTAGCTCCACAATTTGACTCTGCCGCGGGTCAAATTCCGCCAACTCTTTCAACGCATCATCGAGAGCGACAAGTTCGGCAGCCCGCTCATCCGACAAGATCGCCGTATCGTCGAGAGAGATTTTCAGCGCCCCGCCGCCGCGCTTTTCGTAATGTTTGCTCCTGGCGTGATCAATTAAAATCTGCCGCATAACCTTTGCGGCAATGGCAAAGAAGTGAACCCGGTTATGCAGGACCGAATCTCTATGCCCGACGAGTTTAATATAGGCTTCGTTGACCAGAGCCGTTGTTTGCAGCGTGTGGTCGGAACGTTCACGGCGCATATAGCTCGAAGCAAGGGAGCGAAGTTCCGTGTAGACCAAGGCGAATAATTTATCGAAAGCCGCTTCATTTCCGCTTCCCCAATCAACGAGCAACTCGGTGACCTGAGTCTTTGCATCCATACCCCGCACCCCGTTTTCTAAATCTTTGCCTAATAATTTCGAAAATTATAGCACGGCAACAACTTTCAACCGAATCTCCCACAAAAAAAGAAGCCTTGCTGCGGCAATCCATTGCGATTTCTCGCATAAGTAGGTGAGAGCAAATTTATTATGCGCTGGAGGTCGTTATGATTAGATTAAAAATGTCATTGGTTGCACTTCTGGTTTTGTTTGTTTCGGTTTCGATGGCGCAAACTCCGCGCTCGGCTAAAGATTACTTTAGTCGCGCTACCGTTCATTTTCAAAAGAACAACTTCAACGATGCCATCGCTGATTACAGCAAAGCTATCGAACTCGACCCGCAGTTTGCTGTTGCCTATCACAATCGTGGTGCCGCCTGGTTTGCCAAAGGCAATATACAACAAGCGATGGCTGATTACAGCACCGCGCTCTATTTTGAACCCTTATTTGTTTTAGCCTACTACAATCGAGGCTGCGCTCGAAAAGCGGAAGGCAATCTGCAAGGCGCCATTGAAGATTTCGACAAAGTTGTTGGCATGGATTCAAGCTATGCCGCAGCCTTTGCGAAAAGAGGCATTGTTCGCTTGTTGCAGGGCGAGGACAGCAAAGCGCAAAAAGATTTCGCTCAGGCTTGCAAGCTTGACGCCACGATGAAAGCGACGCTCGAAAAGCAAATCAAAGAAGTGAAGCAGAATTTTATACTGAGCAAGGTTGAGTAGTCTGGCTGTCATTCGGCGCCTCTTCTTTCACATTGGGTTGCCTCATCTCAAAACCACTTTAAAAAATATGCCCCATGCGGCAATGCGCGGCGCTTTCTCGCATGAGTTAGTGAGAGCAGTCAACACTCTCTCAAAGAGCAGGCGATGATCTCTGATTATGTAGAGCATAGCGTCGCGGCTCACCAGTTTCGGTCTCGCACAACATCGTGACTCAGTCAGTACGATTCAAGGAGAAGATTTATCATGAATAGCCAATACTCGATCCTCAAAAAGATTCTTGCCGTCGCAACGCTCTCGCTCCTGCTCATCTCCGGGCTGGTCTTGCCAAATGCTGCCAGGGCTCAGCAAGAACTTTCCACCGCTGACTCAGTTGCGAAAAGTTCGCCGACTGATGGCGACAAGGCGAGACTCGCAGAGCAGTTGGGCAAACTGCCGCTCTACTTCATAGAAAATGGCGGGCAGCTTGATAGCCGCGTCGCCTACTACATTCAGGGCAACGACAAGACCATCTACTTCACCTCCGAAGGTCTCACCTTCGCTCTCAATCAGCCAGACACACAAGATCAAACACCGCCAACACAAAACGAGTTGCCAGCAGATGGCACCGAGAGCATCGAACAGATGATGTCGCGCTCAGACCACAAGCTCAGGCGCGACGAAGCAATGACACAGCGTTTGCGCCATAACCTCAAACTCGACTTCGTCGGTGCAAGAAGCGATGCCAGGCCGGTCGGCCAACAGCAGAGCGAAGCCGTCTTCAGCTACTTCAAAGGGCAGGAAGACGAGTGGAAGACCGGATTGCGAACCTACCAGAGCATCGTCTATCGAGACCTCTGGCCCGGCATTGATCTGGTTTATGACGGCAGCGTCAACCGCATGAAATATAGCTTCGTGGTGAAGCCTGGAGCCGACCCCAAGCAGATCGAGCTTGCCTACAGAGGAGCCGAGGAGGTGCGAATCAATGAAGCCGGCGAGATGGAGGTGAAAACCTCTGTCGGAGTGATGACAGATGAACGCCCGGTGTCGTTTCAGGAGGTCGAAGGGCGGCAGGTGGAAGTCGGCACGACATACCAGTTGAATACGCAAGCAAGTCGCCAGGGGCAATCAGCAATCAGCAATCGAACGAGCTATGGGTTTGCGCTTGGCGAGTATGATCGCAGCCGAGAGTTGGTCATAGACCCTGCGGTGCTGGTCTACTGCGGCTACCTTGGCGGAAGTG
>JANMSG010001160.1:0-2312 GCA_031389065.1 Acidobacteriota bacterium
CTCAATGTAGAGCCAACGACCGATTTATCTCAGTGAAAATGCGGACACGATTTCGGCTGGTCAGTATATGATCAATTAGGCTGGGCAGCATAACTTGATGGGTAGGAGAACAGACCCAATGGCAGCTACTTCTACAGTTAAATAGCATTACTCGTCGTTGTCAATAGATAAGTCTTTGCCGGGGGTGACAGTTGAACCACTACTGATTGGGAGCAGTAAAAAGGCGGAGTAGATCAACACTCCACCTTTCAAGTATTGCTTTGCAAAAATTAAATTGAAAGCGAGACTTCCAATAAAAGACTGTAGACTTTTGACTCCCGACGCAGGGCTCCCGCCTCTCGACTACTTCTTCGGCATTGTGAATTTTGTCTCGTCAACAGCGACATTGTGTTTGATCTCTGTGAACTTGCGAGTCCCTGAAAATCCTGGTGATGTGTAAGAGATGCGCACCGAGAAAGGCAATTTGACGCCGTCCACATCTTTATAATCTTCAAAGTCGAATTGCACAGGGTCTGGGCCAACAATCGTGTTGTTGTAAATTACTTTGCGAAGCAGCAAGCCGGTTTCCGCATCAAAGGATAAACGTATGCGGCGTTTGTCGGGCAAAGCGCCTCGGAGAATGAAAACTTCGCGCTCGCCGATTTTTTCTTTGCCTCCGAAAGTCATTTTTGGGAAAGGCTCTTTGAGTTTCAGCGTGGCAAACGCATCTGCCATATCGCGTACGGCGGTCAATTCTTCGACATCGAGTTCGTGTAGCTCTCGCGGGTCCTTAATCCAGCCCGTCGTTCCTGTCCATACTCTTTGAATCGTGCCTTGCGGAGTTGTCACAGTGGTAGAGAACTGCTCGCCTGATTGCAAAATTTCAACCGCCACTGGACCGCCTCTTTGCGGCAGATATTGCCCGTTCATCTGGCGTGTTTTCACTTTGGCTATCGCTTCTTTGCCACCGACCGCCTGCACATATTTTTCCAGGATTTGGTCAGGCGTAGGCATTCCGGTCATCGGTTTTGGCGCTTCTCTTGGAGCAATAATGGCTGCCGGCAGGGGCGGAAATGCCGGCGGATGATCGTGACCTTGATGGCAGGTGTAACAAGTCACTTCGGTTTTGCCGCTAAACGAAGTTTTGTTGATGTCCAGAGTCATTTGAATCATCTTGCGCGCCACCTTCTTATCCTGCTTGTCATCTTTGTCCCATTCCATTTCGTTGTTCGCATTTCTGACATGGCAATGATCGCAACGAACCCCAAGCGAAGCGTTGAATAGATGCATCAGAGGAGGCAATTGCGAGGCCGGCAAACCCTTCAAGATTTGAATGTTTTTATACTTTTGCTCGGCAGTTGGTTCTGGCGCCTGACTCGCCACCGCTTGACCTTGCGTTGGCGTTGGCGGTTGTGGCGTCTGCGCCTGGTTGACTGGATGAATCATCGCCGCCCAAATCGTCTGCTCGTTGATTGAACCATCGTTTGCCGCTTGTGATTGAACCATGACAGTTTGCGGGTTTGACTGAGAATTTGCGTTTGTTGTAGTGCGATTCGCCACTGAAAATATCAGTGCGAACCCAAGCGATAGAACAAGTATGCCTCGCTTGATGATTTCTTTATTCATTGAGATCAGCCTCCATTGTGTTTGTTGATTTAGTTTGCGAGGCTTAAATTTTAGGTTTATGGTTGCTTCGACGCAAACCAAAACTGCGCTGTACCTCATCAATCTCTGCGGCGCGACAACAAGCTGAGTACGGCTACAAATAGTGCGGAGCCGATGATTGACCAGAGAATTGGAAAAGGTCTGCCGCCAATGTTGACCGCAAACATTTTCGGAAGATCGAGCTTATCGGCAATCCACATGCCTAAAAAAGAGCCTATGAAACCTAAAGCGATGGATGCCAGACAGCCGCCGTTTCCATACCCCACTAAAGACTTTCCAATCCCTCCGCAAACGCCCGCAACGATCAACAAGACTATCCAGGAAGTAATGTCCATTTCTAATTCTCCTTCAACGCGAATTGAATTTTATCTTTTGCAGCAACTTAACCTCATTGGTTTGAACTTCCGTATCACTTCATACGCCATGGTTCAGGCTTCCGATCAAAACATCATACGAATACTGAGCGCAGTATTGTTTCGACATTCGCAGTCGAATTCTTGCGCCAAGTTTTATCGTTTAATTGCTAAGTCTTTGAATTTACGGGAAAGCATTTGGTGAAGCATTGTGGAACAGGCATTGCACTATGATAAAACGAGCAGCGCGGGATTTCATCACACGTTGCTCAAATTCCAAAAACGATGAGAGTCGTTTCGGTCTAACACGCGCAA
>JANMSG010000007.1:0-3930 GCA_031389065.1 Acidobacteriota bacterium
CCAAGCGACGACTCGCCAGGCTTGAGCGTCGGGCTTGCGACTAAACACGACCACTTCATGTCCTGCATTCTGAAACGCTCTTGAGAGAATCGCGCCCACTTGCCCTGTACCGCCCGGAATTACAATTTTCATAAATTTCCTCTCGAAGAGGATCAACATCTACGCGCTATTCACAAATTGCTTACTCAACTTTCGTCACGTCGCCGTGCCAGACAGTTTCCGTCGAATGTTTCAAGCCTATGTGATCCATGATGCGATAGACGAAATGATCTACGAGCGCGTTGATGTCTACAGGCTTGTGATAAAACGCTGGCATCGCCGGAACGATCATCGCGCCTGCTTTTTTCAGCGTCAGCATATTTTCGAGATGAATCAACGAGAGAGGGGTTTCGCGCAGAACGATGACTAACCTGCGTTCTTCTTTCAAACAAACGTCTGCGGCGCGATGCAGTAAATTGCGCGCCGCGCCCGATGCCAAAACGCCGAGCGTTGCGGCAGAGCAGGGGATGATTACCATCGCGTCAACAGGGTAAGATCCGGAAGCGATTGCCGCGCCGATGTCGCCCGAATGAAAGATGACGGTCTTGGTGGAAGGGCGACCCATCAATTCAGTTAAGAATTGTTCCGCGTCGCCTGTTTGGCTGATGCCGATTTCGTCGTTCATCACGCGCCGCGCAGGACCGCTGACGACCAGGTTGATGCGGCTGACTTCATTGCTTGCTTCAAGCTGCATCAAGAGGCGTTGCGCGTAGATGACGCCGCTCGCTCCGCTGATTCCTACAGTTATTGATTTCACCAAGGCTATTGTAGCCAGCGAAAATAGGCGCGGCAAGATATGCGCTGCCGAAGCAAAATCTATTTACCATCCGGCGACAATCAATTGGTTCGCGTGAAGCTGAATTCGGGTGACAAGGTGCCGTTGGGATTTCGCACTTGAAGGGTGACGGCTTGCCCCAGAGGGAATTTCCCTTTTTTTCCGCCCTTCTTGCTAATCAACATCGTCGCGGGGCTTTGTTCATCGTTGCGCGTCCCTTGCTCTTGCCCCGAAATCATAATCACTGCGCCAATCTCAAAATTTTCTCCGATGATAAAAAGAGCTTTGCCAAGGATTGATGCGCTGGTGATTTTCGGCAGCGGCAGCGGCGTTGCGGCGTTGTTTTTCAACTCCCAAACATCGTTTTGGAAACCGTCGTTGCTGATGCCGCCGAAGATAATGAAACGGTCTTCTGCTTCAATGTACGCGCCCATCATACCGTTTCGAGCAGATGGCGGCGCTGCGATTTCAAGCTGATTCCATTGCCCTGTCTGGAAATTGAACGCATGGGTTTCGTTTGAATTGCCGTTTGCAGTTGAGCCGCCGAAGACTACGAAACGGCCTTCGCGGTTGACGAAACTTGAGGCAAAAAATCTCCCTGTAGGACGCGTTGCAGGAGTCAGTTCCGTCCACGCGCGCGAAGCCAAATCGTAAGACCACAAATCATCTAAAGGACCGTTGCGCTGTCCGCCGTAAATAATCATGCGGCGAGATGTGCGGTCTAAAGCGCCTGTCAATAAACAACGTATGCCAGGTTTTGCGCCATCGGGCGTGATGTCTGTCCAATTCTGTGAAGCGAGGCCGAAACTCTGTGTGTCTTGAAAACGACGACCTTCTTCGGTGAAGCCTGCAAATTGAACCAGGCTTCGTTCAACAGGGTCGTAAACCGATGCGGAGCCATAACGCGCTTTCGGTCTGCCTGATGAAGGCGACACGTTGCGCCATTCAAGCGTCCGTAAATTTAATGTCCAGGTGTCGTTGAAAAATTTGCTGCCTTGTTGCCCAGCCCAAACGACCAGCTGTTGACCAACCGGGTCATAGATTGCATCGTGTCCGAGTCTGGGGTCGGGTGACGTTCCGATGGTATTGAGTTGAGTCCATGAAAAATTGGTAAGGTTGAAAGCCCATGTATCGTTGAACAAACCGTTTTGCCCTGTGCCGCCAAAGATGATGACGCGATTGTCAATTGGGTCGTAAACCGCTACACCGTTGCGCCGCGCTTGTGGCATTGCACCTTGCGCAGGAGTGATATTTTTCCATTCCAGATTTTGCGCTGATTGCGCCGCCGCCGTTGTTGAAAAGAGTTGCGTGGTCGCGGCAATTAATAAGGCGATTGATAAACAGAGTGCGGAATAAAACTTTTGCTTTCGCGATCTTTGCATGGTCTTACCTCAATTGATGATTTTAAGCGATACACTCAAACATACGAAATCAATAATGCAGTAGATTTATTCCCGAAGGTGAAATTTTATGGCAATCGGATAACGGTCGAAAAGTTATGGTGACTTGACTGAAGAATCACAGCGAACATATACGATGAAAAGCGTCGTTTATGCGTGGTTGAAATTCCTGCTCATCGAAAGATTTTATTTCACCATCGGCAAAAAGCACTCGTCCCGCAGCCATTGTCAAAATCACGTCGTTGGATGATGCGCTGAAAATAATTGCCGTTGCCACGTCGTGCAGAGGCTGATTGTGCACTTTGGATAAATCAATCGCTGTGAGGTCTGCCTGCTTGCCGACTTCAAGCGACCCTGTTTCGCGCTCAAGCCCTAAGACACGCGCTCCATCAATCGTTACCATCTTCAATAACTGTTCGGCGCTTGGTGCCTTGAAATTCTGCGAAGCGGCGCGATGAACGAGAGCGCAGAATTGCGCTTCGCTCATCAAATCCAGACGATTGTTTGACGCCACACTGTCGGTGCCAAGCCCTACTTTTATATTTGCTTTGCGCATCTTTTCAAGCGGCGCGATGCCGTGTCCCAGTTTGGCGTTTGATTTCGGGCAGTGAGCCACGCGGGCCTGGTGTTTGCCAATCAATTCGATGTCCTCGTCGTCAACTCTGACGCAATGAATCAACAAAGGCGAGACGTCCAGCACACCTACTGAGTCGAAATATTTGATGGTTGATTTTTGCGGCGCGTTCCACTCAATACCGCGGGCCGCAAGGCGAACCGCAAAATCGCCTTCATTCGCGAGCAGCAATTGTTGTTCGGCTTCTGATTCGGCTGTGTGTATGCAAACGTCCAGCGCTTCGTTTGCGGCATATTCAACAACACGACGGAACAATTCGGCAGAGACCGTATAGGGCGAGTGAGGCGACACGCCGACTCGCGCAAGCGCTGTTTCGCTTTCGCGCATCTCTGCCACTTTGGCTTTCAGTCCGTCGAGACTGCTTGTTGCATCCGCTGCATTGGGCCCGAAGACTTCACGGAAAGCCACGCCGCGTAAACCGCTTTTGAGGAGCGCATCGAAAGGGGCGCGCGAATCGCCTGTGTCTGCAAGGGTGGTAATGCCTGCGCGTATGGCTTCCGCCGCGCCAAGAGTTGCCGACGCTGCGAGGTCTTCGTTTGAAAGCCGTTCGTATTTTGTCGTCGTCAATTTGAAAATCCATTCGCGAAACGTCAGGTCTTCCAAAAAGCCGCGCATCAAGGTGAGTTCAAGGTGCGTGTGCGTGTTGACGAAACCGGGCAGGATTGCCGCCGAACCCAGGTTGATAACTTCCGCTTGATGCAAATGAGATTGCGTTTGAACTTCGGTTTGCGTGCCTACGAAAATGATTTTTGAATTTTCAATGGCAATCGCGCCGTTATGAATAGGCGGCGCAGTGATCGGCAAAATCCACTCGGCTTGATAGATCCGCTTGTTCATCGGTTGATTGATTAGAAATGATGGCGTCCGAATAAGTCAACGACACAAAGCATCCGCGCTACTTTGTTCGTACTCCAGAGGTGAATAGTATCTTTTATTTTCTAAGAAGCTGTTTTAAAAGTCAGGGAGTAAAAATAGGCTCAATGATTTCAAAGGACTTACGGAAGTGAGCAAAACATAATTTGGGTCGTTTCTTGCCTGTAAGTGCTGGAAATTCATTCAATCTATAACTTTTAAAACAGCTT
>JANMSG010000354.1:0-12742 GCA_031389065.1 Acidobacteriota bacterium
GTTTTTGATCGCTTTCGTCAGGCGGATGGTTCAACGACGCGCGAGCAAGGAGGTCTGGGATTAGGCTTGGCTATCGTACGGCGCGTCGTCGAACTCCATGGAGGCAGCGTACGGGCAGAGAGTCTGGGTGAGGGGAAAGGAGCATGTTTTACGGTTGAGCTGCCTATCGAAATCCATCATTCGTCAAAAAATGGCGCGCAAGAAATCTCTTCATTAAATGTAAATCATCAGGCGCAGGAAAATCTATTTTCGCTTGAAGATGTGCGGGTGCTGGTGGTTGATGACCAACAGGACACCCGCGATTTAATTTGCTTTATACTCAAACAGTGCAAAGCTCAAATCGAAGCGGCAGCTTCCGTTCAAGAGGCTTTAGTAATTATTCAGGAATGGCAACCGCACGTTTTAGTGAGTGATTTAGGGATGCCGGATGAAGATGGCTACAGCCTCATTACCAAGGTGCGAACCTTAAGCCACGGGAGCCTGATTCAGGCGCTGGCTTTAACTGGATATGCCTTTGATGAAGAGCGTAAGCGGGCGCTGGACTCAGGTTTTCAGGCCTATTTGACCAAGCCTGTCGAGCCCGGGGATCTCATTACAGTGGTTACCAATCTTGCCTACAGTCGCACCAAAGCGATTCATTGAAATGCCATAGATTGCCCCACATAAGTATGGTTTAGGCGATCAACGAAGTAACTCAAACCAAACGGCTTCTCTCTTCATTGTTGCCTGATTGTTACTTTCACTCTCCTGTGAATCGTGGTTTTCTTTTCTCCAAAAACGCCGCGATTCCTTCTTGATAATCCCTGCTATTTAGACAACACCGCACAGCTTCTTCGGCTCGCGCCAAATCTTTTTCGGATTCGTGGAATATAGCTTGTCGAATTTCAATTTTGTGCGCCGCAAGCGAAAGCGGCGCGCTTTCAGCCATCTTCAAGGCATATTCGCGGGTGAAATTTTCAAGCTCTGCGCCTGGCAAAACGCGATTCAACATGCCGATTGCGAGAGCCTCTTTCGCGTCAAACGTGCGACCCGAAAATAGAATGTCTGCGGCGTGAGCAGGACCTACGATTTTGACTAATCGTTTGACTCCCATCTCAAACGGATATGCCAGACCAAGTTTTCCTGCGGGAATAGCAAACTTGGCGTCCTCGCTTGCAAATCGCAAATCACAAGCCAACGCCAGCAACACGCCGCCGCCGAAACAGACCCCATGAATCATCGCTACAACGGGTTGCGGCGCATCCATCAAAGCTTGCAGAGCAGTATTTGCGAGTCTGTCATACTCGGCGGTCAATTCTGCGTTTTTGCGAAGCGCCGGAAACTCTGCAACGTCTGCGCCTGAAATGAAGGCTTTGTCGCCGGCACCGCCAATGATGATGACGCGCACCTCTTCGTCTTGCGCGAAAGCCTTTGCTTCGACAGCCAGACGGCCCCAGACCTCTGCATTCACGGCATTGCGAGATGCAGGGCGATTGATCATGAGATAGGCAAGCGGTGGCTCGCGCAAAACCTGTAGAGAGGATTCAGAATGTTCTGTCATAGCTTGTCACTCGACGCCCAAATTCATGAATTTTGCGAGCCCGTGAGAGTAGCGAGAGGTTACACAAATATTGCAAGGGGTGCAACGATAAAAACCCTGTGCGGTGGTCGGCAATGACCGCCCGCACAAGGTTTTATTCATCCAAAGGATTCCGAGGCTCGCAGTGAGGCTATTGATTCCCCTTCCCTGCTTTGCGCTGCGCTTTTTCCGCACGGCGTTGAGACTGATTCCCTGCATCATTACTTACAGGCGGCCCTTTATATTCAACCGCCTTGGGAGGCTGCTGCTGTTGCTGAGGCTGTGAAACCTGCGGACGAGCTTGCTCTTGCATCGCTCGCCGTTCGGCTTTGCGTTGCTGCTTATCAGCCTGTGGAACAGCCACAGAGGGGTTACCCTGCGGACTCTGTTGTTGCATCTGTTGCTGCTGTCTCATCTGTTGTTTTTGCATCTGACGCTGCTGCCGCTGTTGTTGCACCTGCTGTTCTTGAACCTGCCGCTGCTGAATTTGCTGCTCTTGTACCTGTCGCTGTTGTTTCATTTGCTGCTTCATCTGTCGCTGCGAATTCACCTGCTGCTGCATCTGTTGTTGATTTACCTGCTCTTGCCTTCGCTGCTGCTTCATCTGTTGTTGCTGATTTATTTGCTGCTCTTGAATCTGTCGCTGCTGCTCTTGCTTTCGCTGCTGCTTCATCTGTCGCTGTTGATTCACCTGCTCTTGTGCAGCATGTTGCTGTTGCATCTGTTGCTCTTGAAGCTGCCGTTGTTGCTTCATCTGCTGCTTCATCTGGCGCTGTTGATTGACCTGCTCCTGCACCTGTTGCTGCGGATTCATTTGCTGCCCGCGCGCAGCTTGCTTCTGGGCTCTGCGTTGTTCTATCTGAGCATTTTGCTCAGCTTGTTGAGCAGCACGCATTTGCTGTTTTTGTGATTCTTGTTGGGCAGGCTGCATCTGTTGTTGCTGACCCGTGACATTTTCAGCACGCTTTTGCGCCTTGCGTTGTGCACGTGTTTCTTCTTGAGCTTGCTGTATCACCTGTGTGCGCTGCTGTTCGACGGTATTCATTTGCTGTCGATCAAGTTGCCTCTGCGCTTTTCGCGGATTCTGCCCAACTTCAACGCCAGGCTGATTATTCATTTGTTTGAATTCTCTGCTCTGAACTTGCGCTTGACCAACAGATGAATTTTGCTCCCCAGGCTGTCCGGAATCTTGTTGACGCGCAAGTTTTTTCAGTTCACGTCGCGCAGTCCTGTCACCTTGAGCCGATCTGGCTGCCAATTCTGCGACTTGCTGATCGCGCGCTTGCGTCGCAACAGAAGACTGCATTGGAGGTATAGAATCGCCAGACCTGCTATTGGGCGCATTGGCTGTACTCACTTGCCCGCCCTCTTGCGCCTTCATTTTATTCTTCCTCTGTTTTTCAGAACCAGTTGCCACTTGATAGTCACCAATCATATTCTCGCGACCTGGTAATGCGACTGGCTCGACGCTCGTCACCACAGGCGTATTCAGAACCTGATTTCTGAAAGCGCGGTCCATTTTAAATTTCGGTCTATCGCTATCATTAGCGATTGCGACGTTTCGTACACTATCAATCGCATATGGATCAAGCATGGGTTGCGCGAGAGCCATAAATTGAGGATTTACCGTAGCCATCCTTCTTGATTCAACAACTCGCGTAAAATCCTGCACAGGAACCACAGTAATAGCTTGCGGGTAATTATAATTCACATAGGTTTGCTGCACATTTACTACCTCTGCCACCACTTCGGGAGAGGCAAAGTAACGCGTTTGAAAGTCTGCGTCATAATATCTGGGCACATACTGTTCGCCAGGCGCGAGTGGCACCCAGCCAATCTGCTGGCTTCGCGTAATCGGCACAAATGCAACCAATGCCGGCGCGTAAACGGGTTGGCTATGAACGCTGTCAGGAACCCAAATCCATTGACGATTATTGACATACGCCCAACGACCATAATGGTAAGGCGCCCATCCCCATGGCTCTTGAGAAACCCAGGTTGGACCATATGCGCTGCCCACGTCCCAATTGCCATTGCGATAGGGAACCCAGTCGTTATCTACACGCGGAGCCCAGCAATGTCCGTATCCTTCAACCTCTGACCAGTCTCCGTAGTCATCCAAATCATAGACACCAGGGATGTCATCCGGCACATAACGGTAACTTGCTGAACGGCTATATTCGTCATAATAATCCGGATCTTCGAGATAAGTATTATAATCACGATAACGCCCGTCGTAGGTGTCTGGATAACGGTCATCGTAATAGTCATTGACGATGCCACCTGCATATTCAGGCGCAATCTTTGAAAGCACTAACTGGGTGGCTGCCTGACCTGCAAGCGTCAAGATCTCGCCTTGACCGATTTCTTGTGTTCCCCCGGATCCTATCGCTTGAGCAAGTCCGCTCAGTACAGAAATCCAGACATTGTTATCATCGCCTATACCCATTTGATAGAGTCCGGGCTCTTGAAAATCAATCGCACCGTACGGGGTTCCCACTTCAAATAATTCCCCGTCTTCAAGCTCTCCGATATCGAAGGTCGCTGAACCATTGCGTAGCGCAAGCTGCGTCCTGTGGTCGGCAAGCGATAACACATCTAATGCGGAACCTGAATCAAGTCTCGCGTGATTACGCCCCGTAAACGCCACAGTGGCGCGCGAACCTTCACGCGCATACACACGATCTCCTGTCACAAGCGGCGCATTACGAGTTGCTTCTTCCCATTCGGGTTCTGCAACATCTTTTTGAGTCGGAGCCTGCGCATGTGAGAGACCAACGCTACCCTCTACGCGCTCAATACGCGCAGCGCGAGGCATCAGGTTATCTGCTTTCGAACCTGATTTGGAAACCCAAAAGATGACGCCCGCGACGATAATGCCCGCAAGAAAAGCGCCAATGATGGCAACATGTTTCGGCATCGTATGAAAGTATTGCTTAACATTATTATTCATTAGATGTGACCTCCTTACTGTTTTGATAAATGAAGTAGACAATATACTAGGCAAGAACTATTCCCTGATTGGCTTGCCAGGTATTGCAATTTTCATACGATCGCTTATTGCCATCATTGAAAAGCTTACGGAGATATATAAAGAAGAGTCCCTATATTTCCAGACCAGAAGCACAATACTTTTTTACCCCATATCGTAACATTGGACACCATAACAGTAGGCGGTTAAGCCCCTCACAAGACACTTCTTACACGACACTTTCGCTACATCATTGCCTCTGCGTGGCTGCAAACAGAGATACTTTCGTAGTATTATTTTTCTTTCACAAAACATCAGGAGGAAGTTGATTTATGAAATGTCCGATATGCAAAAAGCCGGTGGCGTGGGAAGGCAATCCCGACCGCCCTTTTTGTTCGGAGCGCTGCCGCATCATTGATTTAGGCAATTGGTCTGCGGAAGATTATCGCGTCGAATTACCCCTCCAGGACGTTGAGGAAAATGCAGAAATACAACAAGATTCTCAGGAATAATTTGCCCAGTTGCAAAATCATCACCAACGAATTGGAGGTTATTGATGTCTGATACAACGGAAAATTTCTGGTCGGCGGGTCGCATCATCGCCACCGTAGTTGTCGTGGCGATGATCGCCACCATAGGCTACACGCTCTTCACGCATAAGGAGGAAGGAATAGCCGTGTCGAACACGGTGCTGCCCGGCACAGATACGTCCGCTTCGCAACCAAACGCAAACAGCGCCGAACCAGGGAAAGCCGCTTCGAAAGCGACCGCTAAGAATGCGCCGCCGGATTTCGAGGTTCCGAAAATTGATGGCGGCACGTTCAAGCTTTCCAGCTACAAAGGCAAAATTCTGGTGGTTGATTTTTGGGCGACCTGGTGTGGCCCTTGTCGAAAAGGCATTCCTCAACTGGTGCGCATAGATAAAGAATTGCGCGACAAAGGAGTCGAAATCGTAGGCTTGCACATTGACGATCAAGGTCGTTCAACGCCTGAGGCGATACGAAGTTTTATCAGGCAATTCAGTATCAACTACACTGTTGGCATGGCAAGCAGCGATCTGTTTACTGCCTATTTAGGCGAAGAGGAAACCGCCATTCCACAAACCTTAGTCTTTGACCGAAACGGCAAAGTTATCGCACATTTGATTGGCTACAGCAATCAGGATGCGCCGAAACTCGACGCGGCAATCAACCGCGCCCTTGCCAGTTCGTAAATAAAAATGAGGAGTTCAAATACCTCCTCTCAGGGCGGTCTCTAATTTATCTTGCAGAAAAATCGCTGGCGCAAAACAGCAATTACGATTTACATTCAAAACCATGCGTAGAGCAAAAATAGTCGCAACCATAGGTCCTGCTTCCGAATCCGTTGAACAACTGCGCGAGTTAATCAAAGCAGGGCTGGATATAGCCCGCCTCAATATGTCGCATGGCGAACGCGACCATCACGGCGAAGTGATTAAGCGCATACGCCAGGTCTCCGCCGAAATGAAAAAACCTGTTGGCGTGATGATTGACCTTTCAGGACCAAAGATTCGCACAGGCAATATGCGCAATGGTTCTGTCAATCTTGAAGAAGGCGCCGAGGTGCGCATCACGACAGATGAGATGGAAGGCGATGCGACAAAATTTTCTGCCAACTATCCACTGCTGGCGCGCGAAGTCAAACCCCATGACCGCATACTCTTAAGCGATGGCGAATTAGAGCTTGAAGTCATCAGTACCAGCGAAAATGAAGTGAGGGCGCGAGTCGTTCACGGTGGCGAGCTTGGCTCTCACAAAGGCGTTAACTTGCCCGGCGCACAAATCTCGATTCCTTCCATTACCGAAAAAGACATTGCCGACTTGCGTTTCGGCATAGATGCGGGCGTCGACATCGTCGCACAATCGTTTGTTCGTTCCGCCACCGATTGCATACGTGCAAGAGAATTGATGCGCGAGTTCGGCGGCAAAGCCAGGCTTATCGCCAAGATAGAGAAGCCCGAAGCGTTTGACGATTTGGCAAATATTCTGGACGCTGCCGACGGCGTGATGGTGGCGCGCGGCGATCTTGCCGTTGAAACGTCAACGGAGCGCGTCCCTGTGCTGCAAAAGACGATTATCGCCGAAGCCTTGAAGGCTGAAAAAACCATCATCACGGCTACGCAGATGCTGCAATCTATGATCGAGAGCCCGCGCCCAACTCGCGCCGAAGCCTCGGACGTTTCCAACGCTGTGCTCGATGGGTCGGATGCGGTGATGTTGTCCGGCGAAACCGCAGTTGGCCGCTTCCCCATTCAAACCGTGAAGATTATGGACAAAATCATTCGCGCCACAGAAGAGATGAACGCACCATCGCAAATGGCTATGCGACAAACCATGTCTGGTCGGCACTCCGGTTCCTATGGTCGTGCCGTTGCCGAAGCGGCTTTGTTTGCGGCCGAAGAAGTCGGCTGCCGTTTGATTGTCGTCATCACGCAGAGCGGTCATATGGCTCGTCGCCTGGCGGCGCTGCGTCCACGCCAACGCATTATTACGCTTACCCCTGTTGAAAAATCCTGCAATCAACTGGCTATGACCTGGGGGGTTGAGCCTTTCCTGCTTGAAAACTGCACCATAGATTCAAACTATCTTTTAGTTTTAGCAGACCGTGCACTGCTCGATTACCAACTTGCCGAACGCGGCGAAATGGTAGTGATGATGGCAGGGAGAATGGAAGATGTAGCCTTATCGCTTTCGATGAAACTGCACTGCGTCGGCGATTTTACAGGCGAAGTTTAAAGTTGATAAGATCGGCCAGAAGGGAGACAATTTTCTAACCGATGAAAACCGAAATCATTGATCCAACCGACTCTGAACCATTTACGATGATGCGCTCCGGTAAGAAGCTGTCTGAAATGGACAAGTCTTTCGATATTGAATTTTGGCAGCGCCAGGGCGATCGCGCGATTTCTGAAGCGGCGTGGGAGATGGTCGAGTTTTATATGAGAGATAGAGGAATGGCTCCTGATGAATACAGACTTCAAAGAACTGTTGAAAACTTTCAACGAACACGAGGTTAAGTATCTGATCGTTGGCGGCTATGCGGTGATGAAATATTCAGAGCCACGCTTCACGAAAGATTTGGACATTTGGGTTGAACCGTCGCCTGAAAATGCCACGAAGGTTTTTCACGCCTTAAAAAGTTTTGGCGCACCTCTTGCAGAAATGAGCGAAACCGATTTTGCCTCAGAGGGCTTTTATCAAATGGGCAGACCGCCTGTGCGGGTTGATATATTGATGACCATTGACGGCGTTGAATTTCAAGATGCCTGGCGCAATCGTGTTGAAACCACCTTCGATGATGTCGCCGCGCACCTGATTGGTCTCTCGGATTTGCTTGCCAATAAACGAAGCGCTGGGCGTTTGCAAGATTTAGTGGACATCGAAAAAATGACTCTCAGCCAACAGATTGAGCAAAAAATTTCATCAGAAAACGAATCTCTTAAAGAGAAAAGTCAGCCTGATGGAAGTCCTTAAAAACGATTCTTTGGTCCGGTTGCTTGGCATTCTTAAAACTCTCAAGTTACACTCAGCGGGTTGTCGCAAAGCAAAATCAGCAACCGGATTTTTCTATTTAAATACGCTAGGCTCAGGAGACTGCTATGCAAAAATGCCGATTGTCACAATTCATTCTTGCTGGAATTCTTGTCTGGCTGACCGGATATGCGCCACAAGTTTGGGCGGTTCAAAGGCTCGAACCGCTTGTCTATACCATTAAATTTCCAGCCCCTGATACGCACTTTGCAGAGGTGGAGGTCGCTGTACCTACCGGGAAACGTGCCTCAATCGAGATGATGATGCCTGTGTGGTCGCCCGGATTCTATCGCCTCGAAGATTATGCAAGTCGCGTTCAAGGATTGTCAGCGCGTACAGCCGATGGCAAAACTCTGCAAGTTGAACAGCCGCGCAAAAACCGTTGGCAGATTGACACAAATGGCACAGCAAAAGTGTTCATCACCTACCGCCTACTCTGTAACGGACGGTCGGTCACGACCAACTGGGTCGGAGAAGATTTGCTGGTATTGAACGGGGCGGCGACCTTCATCACTTTGGTTGAGAAAGTTCAGCGTCCGCATGAAGTCAGGCTTGCATTGCCAGCCAAGTGGAAGCAATCTATGACGGCTCTGGATGCGGCTCCTGATGGCTTGCCAAATCATTATCGAAGCAAGGATTTTGATACGTTGGTTGATTCGCCGATTGTCGCAGGAGACCTCGCAGTTCGCCAATTCAACGTCAATGGCAGCCAGCATTACGTGGTTGACGTAGGCGCAGTCGGCCAATGGGATAGTCAACGCGCGGCGCAAGATTTGGAGAAAATCGTCCGCGAAACTCGCCGTTTCTGGGGTTTCTTACCGTTTAAAAGGTATCTTTTCCTCCAGGTATTTCGTCAAGGTGGCGGCGGACTTGAACATAAAAATTCTACCTTATTGACGGCAAACTCCACGAGAACCTCAACCCCTAGTCTTTCATGGTTGGCCTTCGTCAGCCACGAATACTTTCATGCATTCAACGTCAAACGGCTGCGCCCTATAGAATTGGAACCGTTCGATTACGAGAATGCGCCGCGCACGGCTAGCCTTTGGGTTTCCGAAGGTCTGACGACTTATTACGGCGACTTACTGGTCATACGCGCCGGTCTGGGCAGCGCGCAAGATTTCCTGTCACGCCTGTCTGCAAACATAGAGCAACTACAGAACGCGCCCGGACGACTCTTGCAAACTCTCGAGCAATCCTCTTTGAACGTGTGGAACGCTGGCACCTCCGGCGTAGGACAAAACAACGCCACCACGGTTAGCTACTATGTCAAAGGACCTGTAGTAGGATTCCTCCTCGATGCAAAGATTCAGCGCCTGACCGGCGGCAAAAAAAGCCTTGATGAGGTGATGCAACTTGCTTACAAACGCTATTCGGGAGCGCGCGGGTTTACACCTGAAGAGTTTCGCAAGACTGCCGAAGAAGTCGCTGGAAGCGATTTAAAAGAATGGTTCAGGAAAACCATCTCTTCAACCGAGGAGCTAGATTATACGGAGACGCTCGACTGGTTTGGTTTGCGCTTCGCAACGCCGAATGGACAAGCGTCAGCAAAAATCTGGAAACTCGAAATACGCGCAGACGCAACAGAATCTCAAAAGCATCGGTTACACAAGTTGGTAGGACAGTCTGACAAATAAAAATTACCGAAAGGGTTCATGATTTATGTTTGCATGGAGCATCAACGACAGGCATTTCTTCATACGCGAGGCGCACAGTGACGCCGACTATCAAGAGGTTGAAGAGATTCAACGCGAAGCCTGGGGCTTTGCTGATATAGACATTGTGCCAAGTAATCTGCTCATTGCCAGCCAACACGCAGGCGGCATGGTTTTGTGTGCTTTTGAAAATGAGAGAATGCTTGGCTTTGCTTTCGGCTTCCCGGCTCTTGAAGAAGAGCAGCTTTCGATTCATTCGGATATGCTCGCCGTGCGCAAAGATGTTCGCAATCTGCAAGTCGGATTTTATTTAAAACTTGCACAACGCCAGCGTGCGCTTGCGCAAGGAATCAAAGAAATCACCTGGACTTTCGACCCGTTGCAAAGCCTGAACGCGCATCTGAATTTCACCAAGCTGGGGGTTACCTCGCGTCGCTACGTCATCAATTTTTATGGCGAGACTACTTCAAGCCCATTGCATCAAGGCTTTGGCACAGACCGTTTATGGGTGAACTGGAATCTCGAAAGCGAAGGCGTCAAACAATGCGTTGAAAAAATCAAAAGCAACGATTTATTGCAATCAAAAAGTGCTTTCCCGCTGGCTTTACCTGCTGCGTTGTTGGTTCGCACTGAAAATAATCAACCACGGCTTACTGAAGACTTAGACGAAAAACTTTCGGGCAATCCCTGCTTCATAGAAGTTCCGCAAAACATCAACGCTTTGAAAGAGAGCGACCCTCTGCTTGGTCGCGCCTGGCGGGAAGCGACTCGCGCGGCGTTTCTTGCGGCGCTGGCAGCGGGCTATACTGTCAGTGATTTTCTAAAGACAGATGAAGGTCACAACAGGCGATGGTTTTACAGACTTTCGCGCTAACCTTACCTCTTGATTCGCTAGGTTCTGTTCGTTGATCTGAGAGCTTTCCTTCTCATTCATTTTATTATCCTGTTAGCCTGAAGTCTGGACACATTTTATTTGTCAGCTTGATTTAGCTCTGAAAGAGCGCCATTCGATAGCCCAGCGCATCGCGCTGGGTGAATCCGGCGAGTCAATCCCAAGCCCTGAAAGGGCGAAATAACTTGTTTCGCCCTTTCAGGGCTTGGAAAAAGCATCGAATTGGTGACCCAGCGCGATGCGCTGGGCTGGTGAATTTCGCACCTTCGGCGCTTTTCAACACATTTTCAAAAAGTGTCCAGACTTCAGCCGGTTAACAATAATTTATTAGGCTTTGATGCTTTATAAATTGCCACGAGTTTGAGCGAGTGGGTAAGTTCAAATTAGGATTCGGCTTTAGCCATAGGAAAGAAAAAATCAATCACCCTTACTGTTTAGCTAAAGCCATACGCGATAAATATTTTTTTGAAATTTGGCTAAAGCCGATATTTTGTTTCAAACACTACTTCCACTAGCTCAAGCGAATGGCAAATTATATCTTTACAACTTATTTTTTACCTATTCTTAACAATCTTGATTTAAAATCTGATACGAGCAACAAGCCTGGCAATGCTATACTCCTCGATGTTTCATAGCTGATGCAGAAGCCATCGGCGCTTGGCAATAAGAGAAATTTTCATCACTTTGTTTGATACCGTTTATATGACAGCACGCTTATTTTTCGCACAGAACCGCAACGAGGTCGGCTGAGTATGCAAATCGCAATTGTGTTAGGGCTTTTGGCGCTTTCCATCGTGTTGTTTGCCTCGGAAAAGCTCTCTGTTGACATCATCACATTCATGTTACTGATCACGCTCGTGGTGTGCGGCATACTGACGCCCAACGAAGCTTTCGCAGGATTCAGTCAAGACATCATTATCATCCTTGCCTCCGTTTTCGTCATCAGCGGTGCCTTGCAAAAAAGTGGTGTCATGGATGCGCTCGGCGCACAACTCCACAAATTCGCAAGCGGCAGCGAAAACCGCTTGCTGCTTTCGATCATGACTGTCGTCAGCGCCTCTTCCGCTTTTATGAACAACACGACGATAACGGCTATCTTCGTGCCGCCAACCATGGGCATTGCTCACGAATCAAAAATCAGCGTCTCGAAACTATTGATGCCCGTGGCTTTCGCTTCGATACTGGGCGGCAATTGCACGCTGATCGGTACCTCAACCAATGTGGCAGTCAGCGGCTACATTGCGAAAACCGGGATGCAGCCTCTCAGTATGTTTGAAATTACTCCCATAGGCATCATCATAGCCGTTGTCGGCATTGCTTATATGATGCTCATAGGCAAGCGGCTCCTCCCTGACCATAAAGATGAAAGCCTGACGGAAGGATATGCAATCCGCGAATACCTGACCGAAATCGTCGTCATGTCTAGTTCGAATCTCATCGGTCAGAAAATCTTTGAATCCGACCTCTCGAAGAAAGACTTTCGCATTCTTGAAGTCATCAGAAAATCTGAAATGCTGCTACCGACTCCGCGCACACAGATCGAAGCGCGCGATGTCTTACTCGTTGAAGGTAAAGTCGAAGATTTGATAAAGGTCAAAGAGACCGCTGGCATCGAAATTCTCGCAGATGTCAAAGTCGGCGACCGCGATTTACAAAACGAAAACATAAAAATCGCCGAAGTGCTGGTGACTTCGCAATCGGATTTAGTCGGGCAGACATTGAAGGAGGCGAATTTCAGAGCGCGCTATGGCATGGCGGCGTTGGCGATTTATCGTCACGGTCAATCCCTGCGCGACAAGATTGGGCGCATCAAGTTGAAATTCGGCGATTTGCTTTTGTTGCAAGGCCCAGCCGAACGCCTGGACGATTTGAAACGCCATCCTGACCTGTGGATTCTCGAAGAGTTCCACCCCAACGCCAAGCCGAAAAAGCGCGGGCTTTACACCTTAGGCTTTTTCATACTGGCAATCGTAGCAGGGTCATTGGAATGGCTTCCACTTTCCATAGCATTACTCGGAGCAGCAGTTTTATCGGTGCTCTTTCGCAGCATCACGCCGGAAGAAGCTTATGAATTTATTGAGTGGCGATTGTTGATTTTAATCGGCGGAATGACGG
>JANMSG010000013.1:0-7717 GCA_031389065.1 Acidobacteriota bacterium
CGTCGCAAGGTAAAGCCAGAGCGTTCGCTGGTGAATGAATTGTTGGAAGAACGCAGAGCAGAGTCAAAACGTGAGTAAAGCTTACGTTCTTGATGCTTCGGCAATCCTGGCAGTGCTCAACGACGAAAGAGGCGGCGAAGAGGTTGAATCTATGCTTTCCAAAGCGGCTGTCAGCGCCGTCAACGTTGCAGAGGTTTATACAAAATTGATTGAAAGCGGAATGGAAGAAAGCGAAGCGCGAGAAAGCTTTGCTCTGCTTGGCCTTCAAATCGAAAAATTCGATGAAGAGATGGCTATGTTGAGCGCCCTCCTTCGACCAAAGACGAAGAGATTCGGACTTTCTCTGGGAGACAGGAGTTGCCTTGCGCTGGCAATGAAAACCCAAGCAACCGCAATTACGGCGGATAAAAGTTGGGCAAAGGTAGGTCTTTGCCCTATAAAAATCATTCGATGACCCTGGGATGTTTTGATTGAAAAAAATTATCGAGAAACTTTCCTTACCAAACCATAAACCGAAAATCCGTTTCATTATTCCTGCCCTGATCTGCGCGGCTTTCCTGGCGTTTGCCCTTTATACAGCGCAACAACATCCTTATGGGACGTACACCGTTGAGACAGACTTTTATCAATACTACGCGCCGGATTCTGAAAGACTCGCGCAGGGCGAATTTCCGCAAGATACGTATCGAGGACCTGGCTATGCCTTCACGCTTGCCGTCGTGACCAAATTGACAGGCGAGGTCTTTCTTTCCGGCAAATTGATTTCCGCATTCAGCGCCACCTTCATT
The DNA here is from genome assembly GCA_031389065.1 of Acidobacteriota bacterium. Taxonomy (GTDB): domain Bacteria; phylum Acidobacteriota; class Blastocatellia; order UBA7656; family UBA7656; genus JACQDB01. The sequence goes on from JANMSG010000013.1 coordinate 789, forward strand.
GGGTTTTTCGCCTTCTTACTTTTTGAAAGACTGTTCGGTTACGCCGCAGGCATCGGCGCGCAGCTGATCGTTTTCGTCTGTCCGCTGTTCCCTTCTTACGCGGTCATTGCGACGACAGATATTTTCTTTTTGATGCTCTGTCTAGCGGCGATGGTGATTTTTTTGAACGATTCAATCGCCGCGCGATGGCGCATCATATTGAGCGCGGCACTCACCAGTTTCGCTTATCTGACGCGCTACAACGGTTTGTTTTTGCTGGCGACGTTTTTAATCGGTATTCTTTTGATGAATCTCTTCACTTTGAATTGGCGTCAGCGTCTGCAAAATAGCACTATTTTTATTGGCGTATTCCTGCTCCTTGCGTTGCCCTGGTTTTACGCCAACTACAAACATCAAGGCTCGCCTCTCTACAACACGAATCATTTGAATATCGCTACAGAGTTTTACCCTGAGCTTGCAAATAACAGCGTCTTTCAAGAGGGCACCAGAGGGTTGAGCGAAAAATTTCGCTCGCTCGGCGAAGTCCTGCGCCACGACCCGAAGCGTATCGCTTCGCATTATCCTGCAAATCTTTTCGCGAGTTTAAAACAGAGCGTCAACACAGATTTAGTTGATTATCGCATTGGTTGGCTGGCGATTATCGGTTTTATTATTGCGTTGATTGAACGGCGTTCGAAAGCCGTCTCCTTAGTTTTAATTTCAGGCGCGATCTATCTTTTAATTAACGCGCTGACGCATTGGGAAACCAGGTACTATTTTTACGTGATGGTCTTGTACGCGGGGCTTGCAAGCTTTGCCTTGTTTCGCCCGTTGGAATTATTGAGAGAGAAAACCAGGTTCAAGCACCCCGCTTTTGTGTTGTTACCGATTAGTTTGCTAGCTGTTTTGTTGTTCTATTCGCTTGCGACTTCACGAAAAGCGACGACCAGATTCCTTGCCAGTCATCCGACGGAAATCATAGCGGCGCGTGATTACGTGCACAGTCAAGGGGTCGCTAGTCCCCGCATCGTAGCGCGCAAACCGCATCTTTCTTATATGACTGGCGGCGAGTGGATTTTCTTTCCTCAAGTGAAATCATTAGACGAATTGAAAGAGTGGTTACAGAGCAACCCAGTTGATTACGTCGCCTTCGGAATTCGTGAATTACAAGCGCGACCTGAGCTTGAATCCTTGAAAGACCCTGCGAAAGCGCCCGCCTGGCTACACCCCGTCTGGACGAACGACAAACCGTCCTTTGTTTTGTACAAACCGCAGCTTGATTAAAAACCAGAGTGAAAACTGAAAGTAACTGATATTTTTTGTCATCAATTGCCACGGGCTTTAGCTCGTGGTCAGAGATTGGCAATAATGAAATGGCTTTAGCCAAATGGATAAAAAAGAAGATTCCTTTTTGCTTCAGCTAAACTTCTGAAATCTATCTTCAGCTAAAGCTAAAAGGAAAATGGTTTTCAAATCATTTGGCTAAAGCCAAACTTGATTCCTCAAATCTGCTCCCACTAACTGAAGCTAGTGGCAATTTATAAAACATTACTTTTGATTCACTACCAAAACTAGAACCTGTGAAATTCGGAAGCGGCACGGCGCAATCTGTCCATCACTGCCGCGCCTTCGCCCTCAGAGCTTATGCCTTCGACGACAATCACACTCGGATTTTTTTCGTCATGCTCGCGAAGCGCAGCGTAAATTCGTCGCGCATAATCTTCGGCGCTGTCTGCCAACAAAATTGCGGCGAAGCGAGAATCATCAATAAAGACGGGCGTTTTACTTATCAAACCAAGCCATTCGGTTTGCAATAAGTCTGTGCAAAGCTTGTAGATAAATTCACTGGATGCGTTTTCGAGCAAGATCACGCGAGCCCTCGGGCTGTAATGGCGATAGCGTGTGCCCGGCGAACGCTTCAACTCGTCATCTGAAATTGCCAGTCGCACGTCGCCAATCGTTTCCGCAATCATCTCTCGCGTAATCCAACCCGGTCGCAAAATCAGAGGCACCTCCTCGGTCACATCCAACACCGTTGATTCAATGCCGATGTTGGTTGCGCCTCCATCTAAAATCATATCTATGCGCCCATCCAAGTCGTGCAAAACATGAGAGCCTGCCGTAGGGCTTGGCTTACCCGAAGTGTTGGCGCTCGGCGCAGCAATTGGCGTGTCTGCTTTTTCTATTAATGCGAGAGCGATTTTATTGGCAGGCATTCGCGCGGCGATGGTTTCAAGTCCCGCAGAAACCGTAGGCGCAACTTCGTGCTTGCGGTTTAAAACCAGTGCCAAAGGTCCTGGCCAGAATTTCTCAATCAAGGCTTCGGCTTGGTCGCTCACTTCGATGGCAACACGCCTGAGCATTTCACGCGAGTTTACGTGAACGATGAGCGGGTTATCGGCAGGTCTTCCTTTGGCTTGAAAAATCTTTTGTACTGCGAATTCATTCATGGCGTCGGCGCCGAGTCCATAAACCGTTTCGGTAGGAAAAGCGACAAGCCCGCCGCGACGAATGATCGAAGCGGCTTGTTCAATTGCGTCTTCTTGCGGGTGCTCTAGGTTGATATAAATCAGTAAAGTGTCAGCCATTCAAACGTAGTGTACCTACTTTGCTAGTAAGCCGCGAGCTTCACTTGCTGCACCTAGATCTCCGCCAACCGCCGCTTCAGCAGAGATGGCACATCGAACAGCGTATTGTAATGTTGCGGTGTCATTCAATCCTTTCGCAGCCTGGACTAAATAAAGCTTCAACACCCTCTTACTGTCTAGCCATCCTCTGCACTTTAAAACCCGTTTCATAAAAAATTAAACCTCAATTAAAGTCGCCTAAAAGCTTTTAAACAGCAATTCACCCCATACTGCAGCCGTAAAGTTTGCGGCACTGGTGAACAGAGCCGTTCGGTCAATAAGGAGAAAAGCATGAGTGATAGCACATTCGCGCATTCCGTTGAGGATACATCTTCTCTCGAACGCCCTCGCGCCTTCGAGACCATCCTTTATGGCGGACTGGCAGTTGGGGTGCTTGACGGCTTGTACGCGGTAATCGCCAACAGTCTAAAAGGAGGAACTCCGACCCGTGTTTTTCAGTACATCGCCAGCGGCTTGCTCGGTCGCGATTCTTTCAACGGCGGAATGAAGACAACTCTGCTCGGCGTGCTGCTCCACTTTCTAATCGCCTTCATCCTCGCAGCAATTTATTACGGCGCAAGTCTGCGTCTGCCAACGTTAATTCGGCAAGCGCTGATATGGGGACCGATTTTCGGGGTGGCCGTCCATTTGGTTATGCGCCTGGTGGTGACACCGCTCTCAGCAGCCTCGAAACTTCCCTTCTCGGTATCGGGGTTACTGAGCGCCTTGGTCGTACACATCCTCTTTGTAGGGCTGCCGATTGCCCTCCTGGCGCGGCACTCTGCCAAAGCAAATGGAAGAAAAATGGAAAATTAAGGCATGCATGTAATGAACTCATGGGACTACATGCTGCATTTGTTGGGCGAGGTGCCGCGTAATGACCGGCGTTGATCTGAGATTCTGAGATTGTGATGTTTTCGCAAACCTTGCGAACGATTAACGGTTAAACAACTTTTCTGGAGGGAAGTTCAAAATGAATAGACGATGGCAATCTTTTATCGTCGTAATTTTTCTGACTTGTGGCTTCATCTTTGTTCTTCAGAGTGCAGTCACACAATCAGCAAAATTGGGCGACACCATTGCCTATCCGCTAAATTACCGTCAATGGGTGCATGTCAAGAGTGCATTAATCGGTCCACAAAACCCTATTTATGAACGGTACGGAGGAATCCATCACATCTATGCAAATGAAAAAGCCATGACAGGATACCGTACAGGTCAGTTTCCAGATGGCTCAGTTATTGTCTTTGACCTGCTTGAAACATCAGCGAGTGCAGGCGTGACGACAGAAGGTCAACGGCGATTTATTGATGTGATGGAAAAAGACAGCAAACGATTTGCGCAGACAGGAGGTTGGGGATTTGAAGAATTCAGAGGCGATAGCCAAACGGATCGCGTGTTGACTGCCGAAGCCAGGACTGCCTGTTATAACTGCCATGCGCGACAAAAGAATCAAGATTCCGTAATCAGTAATTTCCGCAAGTGAAGTACCACAAGACAATCTAACCGAGTTTGACTCGAATTTCAGTGCCATTCCGGCGGTCACTAATTATTTTTATCGCTGATCAGGACAATATCGTTGAGCGTTATGCCTTTATCGAGTGCCAATATTTTGCCGTCACGCGACCACGCAAAGCGGTAAATATTATCGCTTTTAAAATTGGTGATCGGCTTCGGGCTGCTACCATCAAGCGGCTGGCTCCAGATATTGGAGACCCCGTTGGGAGTGTTGATGTAGTGTAGCGCGCGTCCGTCCGGCGACCATCGTAAAATCAAATATTGAGGCACAGTCATCGCATCGAATACTTTGAGGGGTTCGCCGCCCGCAAAAGGCATTAACGCAATGACGGTTCGTTTTTTCGTTTCATCCATTTTCATATAGGCGATGAGTTTGCCATCGGGCGAGATTTGCGGACGAATTGACCAGCCTTGCGTGAGCCAAACTGGCTCTCCTCCATCAATTGGAATTTTGCTTAAAGACAGGTTCCCCGAATGAAATCTGTCATAGACAATCCACCGGCTATCGGGTGAGATGCTGGGGTTTTGTTCGCCTTGCCCGTCGGTAAGTTGTTTCAGGTTTTCGCCATTACTATCCATTTTCCAGAGGTGAGCAGGACCGGAGCCTTTTGAGGCAAAGACCATAAAGCGACCATCAGGCGTGACGAGGGGCACCATCTCTCTGGTCGGCTCATAGGTCAATTGTCGCTGGTTGGTGCCATCAGCATTCATCATCCAAATATCCGCATTCCCGCTCTTGTACGAACCATAGACAAGTTGATTGTCAGGCGTCCAATCCAAACCAAAGGCTTGGCTATAGTTATCGCTCATTGCCGAGTTAATCGGTTTTGCATCATCCGGGTTGCCAGCAGAGGCAAGCCAGATTTTTGAAATCCTTTCTGACCGAGAAGTAATTAACCTGCCTGGATGATTCGCAATGCTGACGCCCTCATAACTGATCAGGTCATCCGTCACTTGCGTGGCTTCGCCTTCAGGATAAGAGAGTTGCCAAAGTTGATCACCAAAAAATGGTGAACCCAGACGCATTCCACTAACCACCACACCGGTATTATCCTTGAGCCAGGCAATCTGCTCAACATTTTCCCAGTCGCCAAGCCCTAGCATGCTCTCCTGGCTATCTTCTAAACGCACCGTTACGACCTGCATATAAAAGTTGGTTGAATGGAGCTTGCGCACGGCACAGGCGATCAACTTTCCGTCTGGCGACCAAGCCACGCCGCTCCAATAGGCTACCATTTCAGGGCGCTTGCGAGTCATTACTATGCGCTGCTCTTTGCTATCCATCTGAGCGACGATGAGAGAGGTTTCTCCCTGAGACAAGTCATTTCTTACGAATGCCAACTCTTTGCCATCAGGCGAAAGGGCGATATGACTATCCACATCAGCCATCACTTTTCTTGGCGCACCGCCGAGCATAGGGATTTGATAGAGCGCGCTCGTTTGCGATTTATTATCGCTGATGTCGTAATAAATGAGCTTGCCGTCAGGCGCGAAAGTCACGTCGTTAAACGAAACATCTGCCGGGGCGACAATCTGCGCCGAACTTTTGGTCGTCACCTGCATCAGCCACAAAGATTGCCTGCCACCTTCATCGAGGACGTAAGCAATATACTCGCCATTGGGCGATAGCGTCGGCTTCATGTTTTTGCCGGAAGAGGTGAGCTTCTGTTTGGTGATCTTCTGAAATGGTTTGGTCGGAGCAGAAAAAATATTCCTGTCATTGAGATAGAGGAAACTTCCTGCAATCACCAACGTGCTAATCGTCAGCGTCAAAACTGCGACCCACTTTCCCTTGCCCCTCACTCTTTTTAAAACTGATTTCTCTGGATCGAGAGCGCTATTTTTTGTAGAGGTGATATGGTCTCTGCTCTCATTTGCATTGCCTGATTTAATGATTTGAAGATTCGCTTTCAGTGGCTCAACGCTCTGCGGCGGGTTGCGTGATAAGAGGTTGTCTGGCTTACTGGTCGCTTCGCGTTCATCTCTTTGCGCTTTGATATTGGCAGTAAAGCGATATCCACGTTTGGGAATCGTCTCTATGTATAGATGATTGGCGGCGCTTTCGCCAAGCGCTTTTCTCAAGGCAGAGATATGCACGTTGAGATTGATTTCTTCCACGAAGGTTTCGGGCCATAGCTGGTTCATCAGCTCATTCTTTTCCAATACGCGCCCATTGTTTTCCATTAGCACAAGCAGCATCTCGAAAGCTTTAGCAGACACGGTCACAGGCTCCCCTTCGCGCAGCAAAACGCGATTTTTTGTATCCACGATAAAGCCATCAAACTCGTATGAGACGTTGTCTCTACCGAAAGGAGGCTGGGTGGACAGCGGTTTTAGATTTTCTTGAAACACGGTTTGCACGACCTTTCCATACCAACGATTTGGATGGGCATTTTTCACAAAATACACGCCTTGAACTTTTGCTGATTATCGCATGATTAGAGTTGAGTTTGAAGTAATGTGTGTTACCGACCTCCATCTCCTATCCCTCCCTATTAAAAAGCACTATCTGAAAGAACTGTTGAGACAAAAGATGCGCCCACTCTGTAGGTAGAGAACCTTTCTACGCACTTCCCTTGCAGCAAAATATTCCAGGACAATTTACCTTTGCGACCTGATGTCTGGACACATTTTATTTGTCAGATTGATTGAGCTCTGAAAGAGCGTTATTCGATAGCCCAGCGCCTCGCGCTGGGTGAATCCGCCGAGTTAAGTCTCAAGCCCTGAAAGGGCGAAATCAGGTGTTTCGCCCTTTCAGGGCTTGGAAAAACCATCGAATTGGTGACCCAGCGCGAGGCGCTGGGC
>JANMSG010000060.1:0-4250 GCA_031389065.1 Acidobacteriota bacterium
GTTACGATCTCACGGTGCCTTTTGCCCGTTATGACCAGGTAGAAACCCCTGGGGTGTCCGGGAAATTCGGAGCGCCAGCAGAGTTATCTTGCTGATAATTGCCGCGCAGGAAGAGAGAGTGTTTATCTGTCAGCGTGAAATCGAGCCGTGCCGTGCTGGCGTTGAGTTTAACAGGCAACGGAGCATTGAACCTGAAACCACTGGTGTTGAGTCCATCACCAACTGTAGTGTCGTTGGCTGGGTACTTGGCTGCCGCTGCGGCTAAGACAGAAAGACCTACAGGGTTAACGTCAACGACTGGAAGACCGCCACTAGTCAACGCATTGATTTGCGATGCTGTCAGGGTTGCAAGACTTCCGGCACTATTGAAAAAGCGCACGGAACCTGCCCCGAGACTGGGCAGCGGCACCGTCCTTACTCTCGTTTCCTGTTTGGCTTCGCGCAATCCGTCATAGTTGTAGAAGAAGAAGAAGCGATCCTTGATGACTGGACCTCCAAGACTTAAGCCAAAGAGGTTACGAATCAAAGCTGGCTTCTGTGTGCCGGACTTATTGCTAAAGAAGTCAGTGGCTGTGGTCACTGTATTGCGATGGTACTCATAAAAAGCACCATGAAATTCGTTCGTACCGCTTTTGGTGACTAACTGAACTTGCGCGCCAGATGATCGGCCTTGAGAAGCGTTCGCATTGACCGTGGTGACGCGAAACTCTTCTATAGAGTCCGGATTAACTCGCAAGATGGGCTGGAAGGTTGAACCGGTTCCCGAAGAATTGGTTGAACCAGTTTGCTGTTCGTTTACGTCCACGCCGTCCAGCATAAAATTTGCTTGGTCCGAACGTCCTCCGGCGACATAACCACCAGGAGTGACAGCCGGTTGTAAACTCAACAGATCGCCTACATTTCGCGCATTGAGCGGCAGTTGCAGTATCTGTGGAGAGACAAAATTGTTGCCGATGCTGCCATCGGTCGTATTAACCAGAATATCAGTGCTTGAAGCGGCGACGTTTACGACTTCCGTTACATTGCCGACTTCCAACTGTAAAACAAGGTTTGTGGTCTTGGCGACTAAGGCTTGTACATCAGAAGTAATAGACTTCTTGAAGCCTTTCGCTTCGACCTCTAGCACATAGGTTCCAACCGGAATTGTATTGAAGCTGAAACTTCCTCGGTCATTGGTAACTTGCGTGCGAGTGAGACTATTGTCATTGTTCTTTAGGGTAACCGTTGCTCCGGCGATGACCTTATTCTCTGGGTCTGTTACTGTGCCGGTAACATCCGAAGTGGATTGAGCAAAAGCTTTGCTGAAAGGGATCATAGACAGCAGCAAAGTAAATATAAGCAATTGTGCAGGGATTTTTAATATCCTTCTTTTCATCATGGGTGCCTCCAAATAGCTATTGGGTGAAATGTCTTGATCGCGCGGAATGCTCCAATCAGACACATATCCTCAATATGGATAAACAGTAGAAAAAGCTTAGGTCACGCATAAACGGCTATCTCCTTAAACCTCACCTCATCATATGCTTGAAAGATTCGGTAAGATTATGCACCTGAAGATAGAGCTTGAACGACTTGCCAAATCAGGTAATTTACAACGAACGCTTCCTGTTGCTTTATTCAACTGTGAATAACAGGTGAATGGTTTCAGAGAGAACAGACACACGGGTTACCCTGTCTGTTCAATATTCTGCGAAGCAGACATATATCTATCACAAAATACCACTGTGTACAAACTCAAATATCACGACGGATTCTTTCATGTGACAGCTATACTCGCTTTGCGTTGTGACTCGATGAGGAAGGTATGAAAATTAAGAATCAGGCGAATTATATGGAGTAGAATGCGAGGTGCTTTTGATGGGCATAAATACTGATTTTCAGTTTTCAGATCAGCGTAAATGAAACGACCTCTGAAAACTGAAAATCATGAAGGTGGAAGATCGTTTACTTGATTTCGTCTTCGGAGTAGATTGCTGCTGTGGTCGCTGAATCATAATTGAACAATTCCGCATCACTGAAGAAGCGCTCGACCTCTGCGGTGGCAGCTTCCAGGTTATCGGAGCGATGAACTAAGTTTGCCTGCATACTCATTGCCCAATCGCCGCGAATGGTGCCGGGGGTTGCGGCGCGCGCTTTGGTAATTCCACACATACCCAGTACGGTTTCAACCGAGTCCAAACCTTCCAGGCAAAGGGCAATTACCGGAGTTGATTGCATAAAGTTTTTTACGCCTCCATAAAAAGGTTTATCAACGATATGACTGTAATGTTCATTCAATATCTCATCACTCAATGTCATGAATTTAAGACCTACGATTTTTAATCCCTTGTCTTCAAATCTGGCGATGATGCGACCCGCTATTCCTCTTTGAATGGCGTCGGGTTTCAATAATACCAAAGTTCTTTCCACTTCTGTTGTCTCCTATAAATTGAAAGTAAGAACCGAAAATAATAGCTGACGGTTGCCTTCACGACAAGACAATGACGAGATTCATTAGACGATGTAGAGCATGGAGTTGACGGGGCAATCAAGCCAGAAAATCGCCGCGCTTACGAAAACGTTGACTGGCGCTTTCGGCAGTGAGACAATTTTGACGGTTCAATCATCTCTTGTCTGTAGTGGGTAGTATATATGTTATCTTTTAAGCATCAGGAAGTTCCTCAAGAAGGTCTGGCTCCGCGTTGGAAAATCGGCATAGATAAAGAGCGCGTCGCTATGTTTGTCGGCATTGCTTTGATTGGCGGTTTTATTTTGGGCTTTGCGACAGCCAGGTTCATGAATCGCGCCGATGCCGTTAAAGCGGAAGAGGCAAAATCGAAAACCGAAGACAAAGCGCCTGATAAAAAAGAGATTCTTCAACCGCTGCTTGAACACGCCAAGGTCACACGTATCTTGCGAGCTGACACTGTCGAAGTGGAGGGCATAGGTGCAGTCCACCTGATTGGCATTGAAACCCCTGATGGAAAGACTCCCATCGAAACCTACGCCGCGCATGGAAAAAACGCGCTTGCCTTCACAGAAAAAACTCTGCTCAACCAAGATGTCCGCGTTGAATACGACCCAGCTTTTGCTGCGAAGAACCATAAGGATGCAACCGGGCAAACGCTTGCCTATATCTATACCAAAGACGGGGCGATGTTTAATGTTGAGTTAATCAAACAAGGGTACGCTTTTGTGAAGGTGTCAGAGCCTTTTAAGATGGTCGAGGATTTTCGCGGCTTTGAACGCGAAGCCATGACGGTGATGCGCGGTTTGTGGGGAATGGATGGTTCGTCATCACCCGCAACGGCTTCGTCAACAACACCTACATCTACCAATACGACTCCATCAGAGGCCGCTACTCCAAATAAGCCAAGTCGTTTATCGCCGCTCTCACCCTCGGAAATCGGCCCGAACATTCCAGCAACTTCAGGTGCTGCTTCCGCGACCGTCTCTCCTTCCGAGCCTATGGTCTATGTTGCCGACAAGATGTATCACAAAGCAGGATGCGAACTCTTAGGTAAGAAGAGACAACTGATGGCGCTTTCGCAAGCCAGAGCCTCCGGTCAAGGCGCTTGTGGGCGATGTTTTGCGTCAACCGTCATGAGAGCTCCATAAAATAGTAAGTGAAAATCCGCAAGATTCAAGAGGCGAAGATACAATGATTCGCTTTTTGTTTCCCGTTTTTGTAAAGACAAAGGGAACTGTTGACGGATGGTTTATACTTTCAAAGTGTTCTCCTGCAAAAGCAGGGGATCGCCCTGAATGTTCCTCACTATTAATAACGATCTTCATCCCCCAGGAATTGAGCATGGCTTCTCAGATTGTGAAAAAAATCCCTCTATTACTGCTATTTTTGTCGCTTTTGCTATCCGCCGAAACATTTGCAGCGGATCGCTCGAAAGCAAAAACAACAACGTGTGATGACTGTTTGACCTTGAAATCAAGAAAGAAAGTGCCCTGTCATCCGCCCAATTATGTTGACCCGAAAATTGCCCGCAAATATAACGCTGCAATGCGCGATTTGAAACGCTCAGGGGTTCAACCGAAAATTACCAGCGTTTGGCGTTCTTCCGAAAAACAGGCAGCCTTATACAGATGCTCGAATAGTCAAAAATGCCGCAGGAAAAATCCCGGCTTGTATTATGCAAAACCGCCTGGTTCTTCGGCTCACGAAGCTGGCTTGGCAGTTGACATTTCCGGCATTGCGGCAGGACCGCGCGGCGCAAAACGCGTGACTCGCAACGGACAAAAGATTATTCGCATCATGG
>JANMSG010000077.1:0-4353 GCA_031389065.1 Acidobacteriota bacterium
GGGCGAACGTCTGGCAGCAAGATTACATTCTGCGCATCGACCCGAAAACCGGGAGCGTCAAATCATATCTGGATATGAAGAAGCTCTTGCCGCCGCCACTGCGCACCGGCAATGAAAACGTGCTCAACGGCATCGCCTACGATCCCGAAACCAAACGCATCTTCGTCAGTGGCAAACTCTGGCCGCGCATTTTCGAGATTCGCTTAAAGTAAGGAAAGCCACAAAGGCACAGAGACAGCGAGAAAATCATAAAGGATTTACCCCAATTACAAACAACTCAATATCTAACGATCAATAACGCTATCGGCTCCTGAAGCGCATTGCCGCCGATTTCAAGCGTTTAGCACTTGCGGCAAGTCCTTATAACCCCGAAACGCTCACAGGGCTTTATTTCGCGTTTTGTGGTTTGATTATGCGATTGGCGAAGCCACAGACAGGAGTTTGTCTGTGATGATCACCGGGTTAGCGATAGAGTTGAGAAGCTTGCACTGCCTCAGATAGCTAAAAAGGCTGTGTAAAGCTGAGGGGGCGCTGGGATTCCATATCCCAGCGCGATAGGCTTTGGGTCAATTCTGTAACCTGGCATTGGATGATCACACTTATCGGTCTTGGTGTGCTTCACTTTGGAAGGCAAAGAAACGGTCATAATGTTTGATGGTATCTTTGCCCCGGGTTTCAGCGCCGCCCATAGAGTACCAATTGCGGTTTGTTGCGGTTCCAATTTTCCTTGCTATACCAAAATTCGACGCTGCGAATCCTGCGCTCGTCCCCCGGCAGGTCATATGCCCTTGTCGTTCTGCCGTTGCGGATTCGACTCCGAACCTCAATCTCGGTGTCGGCACCGTTCTCGAAATGCACCACGACGCGCTGGATTTCAATGTCGCCACCCTGAACAAAAAACCGGATCGCTTGGAATCTCCCGCCAGCATTCACACGAATGGTGTCATGATCGCGGTTGCCATCTACACGCGCATCTCCTATGCGTTCCCACCGTCCATCATCTCGCCGATTCCTATCGTATCGGTCACCCCTCTGGGCATTTGCAGGGAGACTGAAACTCAACACAAGCAACAACAAACTGAGCAATCGAATTGATTTTAGTAAGGTATCTCTTTTCATTTTTTTCTCCTTTAGTGTCCGATCTTGATTCAGTAAAATGAGAAGAAATCGTAAGCTCTATAAACAAACCGTATATGAAGAGTGCAAAAGCTTACGGTTCCTACTGCAATTGGTGGTGGAGCAAATTTCATACCCAGGTCTGCTTTCCTGTCCTAAAGGGAATAATAGTGAGGTTATATCCTTGTTGCTGGAAACTGTTTTGTCATTGATTTGGCGCAAGGTTTTAGCGGGCTATGCGCCTTTTGTATCAAGCTTTGCACATTAATGGACATACCCTAACTCTTTCTCAGCCGCTGTCACCGCATCATAGGCACTTTCAGCCAGTTCACGTGAGTCACTGTGTTGACGCATTACGGAAACGATAGCCATTTCGCGGTCTTTGTCTGGATAGAGGGACTGACCATTGGCGTTCTTTTTGGCAGACCGCCAGGATTGCCAGACTGACCGGGCTTGAAGGCGGTTTCGTTGCCCTTTGAGAAGGGCTTGCCGTGTAGCTTCTTTTTTATCGTTTCGCGCTGCTTCTGAGCGCTAACTGATTTTTTTGCTTCCATAGTTGCCTCCCTTGAGTACAACCTGTGCAAGAGACAAGTTGAATGATGGTTTTGTAAGAGGATTGAACGATTGATTGGTGCGGCTCTTGGATGGTCGCTGAAAGGAACTATATTACTATGTGGCGATTGAGGGATAGAAGATTATGAAGCGATTCCTGGTTACCATACAGGGGCTGCGCCTTTTCAACATATCGTTAGGCTGCGACCTGCTGTAGCATCTACCTATTCCCAGTCCTTCTTGAGCAGCAATTCTTCGATCCTGTAGGCATGCAACATCTCGTGGTTCAGCAGATGTCGGAACATGATCCATACCGAATAATGACTGAATGCCTCATGCTCTGCCGTTCGCTGCCAGTCCTCCACCGATAGTTCCTTCAGCCTCTTGACCAGACCGGCTCGCTCTCTGACATACCGGTCGAGTGCTTCGTCTAAATCAATGCTAAGTAGCGCTCCCGATTCCTCCTCTGGAGAATTAAGGATGGACCTTATAAAAGGCGCGGGAGCAGATAACATCAAGTCGAGGCGCGCGAGGAATGGCCCATCACTGGCGGAGAGATGACAAGCATGTTCATAAGCGGACCATTTCGTCGGACTGGGCCGACGCTTCAGGTACTGGGGCGGCACTTCACGAATCAGGGGAATGATAATGCCAGGGGCATTTTCTAGGACGGCTATTAAGGTTGTTGTATTGCTCATCAACTTCTCCTACGTTTATCTAAGCTTGTCAGCAGCCTAACGGTTGACATCAGTGGGCCGCCCAACGGCATTGTGAGAGGCCAAAGGCGTTGGGACGTAACTTCAAGATTTTCCCATATGGCGAAGTGTTTCCTACTTTTAACCACTCCTACCGTAACTGTCGGCTTGAACTCATCATTAAGGGCAGCAATAAAAACTTGGTCATCAACTTTAGGAATCAGATTGCTGACTTTGGTGCCACTGGCAATACCCTTCGGCATACCAACAGAAAAATACACCATCTCAGACTGTATGTCTTTTGTGATGAGCTTTGACAGCGGATAAACTTTACCCACGGAAGTTTTCACTTGAACTTGATTTGCTCCTTCGATCAGACTCCTGTGAGCTATTACATCTCCTTCGTCACTTACCAATAAGCCAATCCCTTGTTGGAGAATACTGCCTGTTTCACCATAGGCAGTAATAGAGACGAGGTGCTGCTCAATTTGTTTGCTCAGAGGTTGCGACTCTCCCTGCGCCAAGGCACAAGAAGAGATCGCCAAAATACAAGTAATTGCTCTTAGGTAAACCCTCATTGAATCAAATTCCTTTCTGGCTTAACATATTTTCTACCTAACGCCCGAATTAACCGGGCGCGACGAACCATGATTACAATCAAAGTCTTGCGGATGAAAGCAACGCCATTCGCGCTCCGGTTGAATGAGTTGTGAGACGGCGATACACGACCTCACTGACTTTTACTCTTAAGCGATTTGGCTTTCACCTCGAAGTCAACTTCATATTGTTCCGGTAGTCTGGGAACCAGTACCCATAAGTCATACTGATCCAACGCACGGCAGCCCACCTCCGGCGGCTGATACCTCACCGCCAGCAGATACTTCTTTTTCGCCTCTTCTTTGATTACCCGGTAAGTAAAAAGTGGGTCTCTGCACCAACCTGTACGGAGCTCTATCCCGACTAACGTATGCTTGCTGAAATCAATATCTTTCAAGTGCGCCAGACATCTCTCGCGACTCATGTCATTGCGCACAAGCGATTTCATTGTCGCCTCATCCCTGATCACCAGTTGTGTATTCGGGTAGCGAAAATTGATACAGCCCTCCAAGTCCAACTGACTTGTTTCAAGTTCACGACACCCATCGCATTGAGTGAAAGAGGGCGCGGGACTCGCGAGCGCAAATAGAAAAGCCATAAGCGAAAATGGCAACAGGAGAAATTGTGCGCTTATTAATCTCATTCTTTCTGTAACCTCAAAAGCCGTCTAACATGAATTAGACCCTGATTTTTTGTTTACAATACTGGAAACAGGTTTCTACATTTATAAACAAGTTTCTCTATTTATAAACTTTTCGGTTTCTATATGTATAAACTTTTTCAGTCGAGGCAATCTGCCTCACCTTGATTGAGAGGCAGGCTCTTTAAGATTTCTGAACAATAGAAACGGCGCTATCATACGCCTCTACTTTTCAAGCATCAAGCCCAAACAAAATAGCCCGCCCATCTTTCAGACCGGGCTTGAATGCTCCACTGCGCTCGTTCAACGCTTCCCCCTCAAATCAACATCTCTTGCTTTGCGTTGAGGAAGGCGGGAGCAAATTCTATTGAATATTAGGGTCCAAGTGCAGATGTCGTGCGCTCGCTCGGTGAACCTGATCGTGCCGATGGTCATTTCTCAGTCGTTGTCTCCGCCAGTCTTATCTAAGACTCTCCGTCCGGCTTCAAGCAGACGAATGATCCGATTTACATCGTAAACAGAGCCTTTCCAATGGCCTCCGCTGGCGCTTTGCAAGGCCGCCCAGAGTCGCGTGTCATCGGGCAGAGCTGGATCAGCGGCAAGCTCCGGGTGATACTCTCGTCCTTCGAGTTCGTCATCATCCGGCGCGTACTTCCCGTCGGCTTCCTGCCTGACCAAATCTATTGTTCCTTCAAGTTTGCTTGTGTCAATGATGACACGAATCAAATCACCGTCACGAATCTTGCCGATGGG
>JANMSG010000140.1:0-3296 GCA_031389065.1 Acidobacteriota bacterium
GCTTGCAGCGCATCGAATTGCGGATTGAGCGCCAGAGCGCGTTTCAACTCATCGCGGGCTTTAGCCAAATCGCCTGCCGCTTTGGCAATCATCCCCGCGTGATAAAAAAGCTTGGCATCGCGAGTGCCTAATTTCAACGCCTCTTTGATGGCTTGTTGCGCTTCGCTAATTTTCCCGGCTTTGAGCGCCGTCCAGGCTAAAGCGTCTGCGCCATAGATGTCACGCCGCTTTTCATATTCCAGCTTGGCTTGTGTGTAAGCCTCTTCGGCTTTCAGATCGTGGTCGGCATAAAAGAGGGCGATTTGCCGATTGTACAAAGCGCCGCTTGCCTTGCTGAGTTTGCCGATCTGTTCGACCAGGGCGTATTGCGCCTGTGCCTCCTTGTCTCTTCCCGTGAGTTGGTACAAATCTCCAAGTGCGGCAACGAATACAGGATCAGGCAGGATGCGGATGGCGCGTTCATAATGTTCAATGGCGCCGTTGAAATCACCAAGTGCGGCGCGAACCTGCCCCAGCGAAGCCAGGGCGCGAAAGTAATCGGGGAAGGTTACTAACGAATCGCGAAAATGCTTTTCGGCGGTTTCATAATCTCCGGTTGAAAAATAGACTTCACCTAATTGCCAACGAGTCCATGCCACGCTTTCAGGCGATGGGGACATTTGATCTTGCGCAAAAATAACGGCGTTCGAGAATCTTCGTTTTGCGCCTTCAATATCGCCGCGCAGCAGCGAAAGTTTCCCCAAACGAATTTCAATACTCGCACCGGATTCTCTCTTTTCTAACTTCAGAATAAGGCTAGCTGCCTTGTCGTATTCGCCTAATTCGATGAAGGAATCGCTGAGTAAATGAAAGGGATAGCTCTTCTTAGGGTCTAACGTAATTAACTGTTGCGCGTGATCGCGGGCGGCGGTGAATTCGTGTGCAGCGAACTCGACTTGCGCGAGCGCCGCTAACCCGCCGATGTTTTGCTCCGGTGGTAAAACCTCCAGAGATGACTTTGCTGCGCGTGTCGCTAAGTCCAGATAATTGAGGTCGCCGGTTTCACGCACATGTTGAAGATAATAGCCCGCGAGTTTGTTGTAAGCGATGAAATCGTCTTTATCCTTCTTTACGCGGTCTTCTAAAAACCGAATCGCGCTTTCGCTTGAACTGGCATCGGTTGCAATCGGAGTTGCCGCAGGAACGACAGGCACGCTGGTATCCGATGAGGAAGAAGAGCCTCCGCAGGCGCTGGAAGAAAGGGCAATAAAAAGTACCACCATTGATAAGCCAAGTTTCATTTTCAGATTGAACATAGAAAGCATCCTTAATAATATAGTAATTTCAGCATTCTGTAATACCTCTGATTCGAGGGACTTTTTTATTTTTATCTATCATCTCATCAAATGAGGGAATGATTGAGTGACAGGATAAAGAGAATTGAGTTCGTAAACTACAAGTATCGCTTCGTCAAAACCTTATCCTGTCACTTGTTACTCATTACAAAATCTAGTTGCGTGTGTTGTCATCCGTGCCTGAAGCGCGCGGTTGTTGCGGGCGCCCAAAGAACGGGAAGGTGTCTGTGCGCGGAACATCATTGGCGTTCGCGTTATCACTCAAAGGCGTTTGATTGGCGATGAAGAAAAGTTCCGTATCAACTACATCATCGCCAAGACGGCGACCATTCGGAAATCCTGCATTGGCATTATTGCCGCCGCCTGGGCCGCTGTTGGGAGTCGAGAGATTGAGGCGCAAGAAATCACCTCTGACCACGGCGACACTGGCGAGAATGCCGATGTTTGTGTCATTGGTTCCCAAGGCTTTCAAGGTGCCGACGATGGAGTCTGCAAATCTGCCGGCGGCATCCTCTTCCGTGGTGCCATTATTGTATTCGTTTTTTCTGCTGAAAGGGATGAGAGCCACATTAATTGCCGGATTACCCATTCTATCAATCGTCATGAAACCGCCGGTTGAGGTCGTGGTGCCGTCTCGATTAAGAACGGTTCTTCGTTGACGCTGTGCAGAGAAGTTTAAGCCTAGCTCATTTCCTAATGGATTTCCCGCGGTGTTTTGCAACTTGAAATAAGAGATGGGAATGCTTAAAGCGATGGCTTGCACATTGTAACCTGCAAAACTATCACGTCCGCGTTGTAGCAACGCTCCATTGGGCGCACCTGAAACTACGGATGCAACGAAACGATTGAACCCGGGAATGTCGAAGAAGAAAGGGTCGTCGGTGTTTCCCGCAAAGAACGAAATTCCTGTCGCAGGGTCGGTAGTAACGACAAAAGGATTGGAATTTTCCGCAAGCGTAGGTACCGTTGTCGGGGCTGTGATAACCTGTCCGAAAGGGAGAATGACAGTTGCCGTTTGCGGAACCGTTGTAGAGGTGCGCTCAGAGAATCGTATATCAATGATTTGATCTACGCGCGCATCCCCTGTGGTTTCGATGCCGAACAGGTAACGGGCTCTATGGTCGAAGGCGCCGAAGTTGACGGCTTCGCCCGGAACGATGAAGCCGTTTATCGTTACTGCGAGAATGACCTTTGAACTGTCATTGGGATCCAGATGTAGAAAGACATCTGCTATATCAAGAGGACGGTCTAAACTTGCGAGCGGCGCGTCTCCGTGATCGGCAGCGTCCGTGCGAGGCGTCGCCGAGAAGAGAGCCGAAAAAGCGAAAGTTAACAAGAGCGCTATAAGCGCAAACCTCTGGTTGCATAACTTATTTATCATTGTTCTCCTTAATGTAAATCAATATCTGGCTTCATGAATTTTCATCCGTAAGCCAGGGTAATTCCTAAACTGTTGGTAACTTAACGTGTGCTAGGTGGGTTTTGAATTGCTTATTTCGTCAAATCTCACCACACTCGCATCTACGCCCTGTGAAGAAATTCGGATTTTTCCACAAATAGAAATAGTTGAATCGGTGTTCTTGAGGTGATTGTGAAAGCTCACGAATAAGATTTGCGTCTGAAATGGTTTAGACGTTTTGATCTACGCCTTGACCGTTTGAGCTGATTGGCGCAATTGAAGGCTAGGGCAAAAATGACTACGAGCCGATTGAAGCACCCTACCGCACGATCACCAATTTTTAAGGACAACGGTTGAACGATCAACTTGCAGATGGCGCAAGCTTTTATTCTAAACTCTCTAATGCCTTTTTAGCCTTCAATGCTTGCAGCGCATCGAATTGCGGATTGAGCGCCAGAGCGCGTTTCAACTCATCGCGGGCTTTAGCCAAATCGCCTGCCGCTTTGGCAATCATCCCCGCGTGATAAAAAAGCTTGGCATCGCGAGTGCCTAATTTCAACGCC
>JANMSG010000188.1:0-3796 GCA_031389065.1 Acidobacteriota bacterium
AATCGGTGTCGTATTTTTCGAGCAATTCGATGAAGGTATCAACAGGCTCAAGGTTTTGCTCCATCGCAATTTCAGTAAAGCTCTTTCCTGTAAGCGAAGAATCAGGACAATTGATTATCTGCATCAAATCAAGCCTGCGATGAAAAGTATTGCGATACCCTTTCATCCATTGGTGTTTGAAGTGTTGGCGAAATCCTTTCGACTGCCACAACTGTTTTCTCTCTTCGCGGGTGTCGCAATCGTTGAGTTTCACGCCGCTTGTGAATTCTTCAAAGAGCGGTGTAACGGGACCATCCGAATAAACCGTGAAAGGTTCTGTCAAAGTTTGAAAGCGAATATTGCATCGCAAAAGTTTATTCAACACGAAAAGCATGGGCTCGAAGACGCGGCACAGCTTTCGATTCGCTACGGAATCAAGCGCGGCAAGAATGGTGATTCTGAGGGGTGCGCGTGTTAGCCCGAAACTCATTCGATAAATGTCAACAAGCGATTGATGGTTTTGCGGGTTGGGCGTGACTTGAAAAACCGCGTCAAACTGGCGGCAGACATCTGCAAGCATGGCGTATTCGCGGAAGTTGGCGTGTTGCGAAGGAATGGTTCTGCCGCGCAACTCGCCGCTCATCATATGCCAGGGAACCATATCAATCGAGATGCCCGCAAATCCCGCCTCTAACGCATCGGTCGCGATACGGCGCATCTCTTCAAGTTCTTCGTCAGTGGCAATCTCTTTCAAACTTCTCTCAAGTCCCATCACTTCGGCGCGCAGGGCGCTGTGACCGAAGAGTGCCACGATATTTGCGCCAAGCGGCAGTTGATTTAAGTGATTGAGATATTCGCGCGGCGTCGTCCAGCAAATAGCCCCGCGCAACCACTTTTGAATTAAGACCGGTGACAAGGTTTCCACACGTTGAAAAATGTCTGCAAGAGTTTGCGGCTTTCCTATGGCAAGCGACAAACTGCAATTGCCAATCACAACCGATGTGACACCGTGACGAATTGATTCGAGAAGAGCAGGTGCGATTTCCAGTTCAAGATCATAATGCGTATGAATGTCTATGAAACCGGGCGCAATCCATAACCCCGAAGCATCAACGATTTCTTTCGCCGGTTGCGAGATGTTCTGCGCGACGAGCGCGACCTTACCTTGCGATATGCCCAAGTCGCAGTGCACAGGCGGCGATGCCAAACCGTCGAACAGCAAACCGTTTTTGATGATGAGGTCGAGCATACATCTACTTCTTACCGCGAATAATCCAGGCGAGTATAAAGCCAAGTAATAAGCCGCCGATGCCTGCGCCCACGCCGACTTTATAAACATAGCTTTTCGCCGCTTCGGTCACAGGATTATCCAGAATATTTGCGCCGATGTGCAGATTCAAAATTTTCCACTTGCCATTGTCTTTGATGAGCGTTGCCGTCCAGCGGCTGTTCATCACCCGCGTGTCGCCGTCTGAAAAAACGTAGGTGTCGGTTGAAGAGCCGTGACTGAGGCCAAGGTTATCGCCAGCAAATTCCGTCAAAGCGTCTGCTTCAGGGTTGAAAGTGACGCTTTTGAGGGGTGCGTTCGCGCCTGTAAATAAGCCCGCGAAGTGCGCTTTGAAATCATCGAAATTGGTGAACACTTTCTGGTCAACGGTGGTGATGGAAAACTTTTCGTGAAAGAGCGGTTTGAGCGCGTCGAAGTTTTTCGCGTTCACTGCCTCTTTCGCAGTTTTCAACAAGGCGCGCAGTGCTTCGTGATCCGGCTCTCTGTTTGTAGGTGACGTGATAGTAGGTTGTAGCGCAGATTGAGCCGGCAAAGGCGAAGCGTTTCGATTTGCCTGGATAGGAGCCGATTTATTGGTGTTTGCGTCTCTGACAATGGCTTGAGCAAAAGCGCCGGCGCTTGTGAAGCCCATAGAGATGCAAATCAGCAACAGCTTGACGATAGGTGTGTTTTTCATAGTTCCCCCGCATTTTTTTCATAATTCCGATGATTTGAGTTGGTCTTAAAAATTCCTTGAGCAGATTATCAGTTTTCATTTTGTTGTCAAAGTAAGTTGCGCCGAGTGCGGTTGCTTGCGCCAATCATTGGCGGCTTCTTATAATGCATACAATCGGGCATTCGATACATGGAGATTCCTTAATGAACAAATCACTTTCGCAACGCCAAGACAGATCTCTGCTCGATGACCAGAAAACTTTACGCAAGCTTGAACTGAACTTTCGCAAAAACAAACAGCAAGACAACACCGCGAACATGGATAAACTTGCAGCAGAGTTTTGCTACGAAGATTGCAAAGACGCTCGTTGGAATCCGGAAATCTTTTCGCTGCTATACGGCACAACCCTCTGGGACAACGCGACACAAGCGCAACGCACAAAGCTCAATCAGCTTTACTGGGTGGCATATTATTCGCAAATCATCTCGGCAGAAATCGCGACGATCTTTTTCAATCAAACGAGCGCGGCAGGGCTTTATTCCCTTGAAGATTTTCGCATTGTTTGCGACACCCTTGACCTTGAATCGGCGCAGGAACGAGCCCATATTAATGTCTTCAAAAAAATCGCTGAAGATTTCGAGCAAGCCGTTTTCGGCGAACGCATTTTCACATACGCGATGCGCGGTCCCTTTGTCGAAACCATGATTCATCACAATAGCAATCGCGTCAAAGAATTTTGGCGTTGGATTCAGCTACACGCATTTACACTGTTGTCGTCGGGCAATGCCTTTATCGGGTGTCAGTATTTCGCTGTTCGCGGCGTGAGGACTTTGAACGGCAAATTGATTCAACATCAACTCAGTCACTTCTATTCAAAGAGCGAGGATAAAGAGACGGCTGCCATTCCCGCGAAAGTTAGTTATTATCATTTTCTGGACGAATCATTTCACTTCAACAGTTCGACGGTTATATCGCACGATGTTTTGCAGTGTGTGAAACAGCCTACGAAGTTCGAGAGTTGGGTGGCGAATCAAGCGCTGAGCGGTTCGCAGCAAGACCATTTTCATTTTTCTACGGCAATCAACGGCTTGTTCTGGTACGATCCGGCGTTGTATCCGAAGATTTATAAAATACTACGGTCGCCGGTTTTTCAGATGACGGACCAAGAAGCGCGAGAGATGATGAGGGAATGCTTCACGAAAGAAAACGAGGGCTTGCAACTGAGCGCAAAGAGTCGTCAGATCGCTATGGATTCTTATTGCGAATATCTTTCAGGACTCGAATACGTGAGCCGTGAGAATAAAGAGATGGCTATCATGCGGCGAAATTCCGTTGACAAACATGTAGCGAATAACCGACGCACACTGAGAAAATTTTTCCTGAAACTTGACGCAACCGCATGAGCCTTGAAGCAAACAAATTCACCATCACTTTTTTAGCGGAAAGTCATTCGACGATTCGGCTCAAGCGCGGTTCAGTTTTATCAGAGCATCTCACGATAGATAATTCGCCTGTGCTTTTCGGATGTCGAACGGGAATTTGCGGGACTTGCCTGATTGAAGTTTCAGGGCAAGGAAACGGCGACTTGCCAGAGCCAACAGATGACGAAAAAGAGTTGCTGGACATCGTCGCGCCAGACAATGCGCGTGCTCGATTGGCTTGTCAGATTGCCTTGTGCGCCGACATCACAATTACGTATCTTGGAAAGTAATCATGTTTGCAGTACCGCCTTCAGGCGGAATCTTTATCAATGCAAGATTCCGCCTGAAGGCGGTACTCTAAACATGATTACTTTCCAAGATACGTAATTGTGATGTCGGCGCACAAGGCAATCTGACAAGCCAATCGAGCACGCGCATTGTCTGGCGCGACGA
>JANMSG010000199.1:0-13720 GCA_031389065.1 Acidobacteriota bacterium
TACCCGAATCTACAGTTTTATTTCGACGATGCGAAAAATGAAACGCCAAGTATTTCAAGAACTGAGGTCTGTGATAGAAGGAAAACCTTTTGTTCTATTTCAGACCTAATCAGTTACGATTATTGTAAGCTTCCGCCTGAAGGCGGTACTCTAAACGCCCGCCTTCAAAGCTTTCCTTGACCTGCAATGAAAAGCGATGGATTGAGTAACGGTTGCGGTGCTTGATTCGTCTTAGGTGGCATCAACCGCAACATCGGATTTTCGCTAAGGATAGAGAAAAAGGAGACTGTCTATGTGGATTCGTAAAGCGATAAGAGATATAAAAAAGGGTGTTGATTCGCCAATGCCTACGCAGGTGGTGTCAAACGAAGAGTTTGAACCACGACCACAAAACGAGAATCAAAAAAAGGTTGAGCATCTGATAGGCGAGTTGGCAGAAACGCGCGCCAAAAAATTAGGCATGAAACGCCGCGACTTTATGCGCTCTTCGATGGGACTTGCCACTTGTTTCCTCGCTACCAACCTTGCTTACGGCAAAAACTATTGGGAAGTTGATGAAGCCGAAACTTGGGAAGCGGCGGCTTACGATGAAAAGTGGCCCAAAAGCGAGTATTTCATCATAGACGTACAGGCGCACTTTACCAACGGCGCTGCCCTGCGTTTTCGCGATATGGAATTCATGAAGAACATGGGCTTCCAGCTTAAGAACGACACCGAATCCTACAGCTTCAGAAATTTCGTCAAAGAGATGTACTTTGACAGCGAGACCTCTATGGTTGTCATTTCCGGCGTACCAGGTAGAGAACAACTGCGCGACAAAGATGGCAAGGTGCTCGAAGGCGCGGCGCGCACACCCGGCGGGTCTGGGATGGTGCTGCCAAGCTGGGTCATGCACAAAGCTCGTAAAACCATCAATGAGCTGGCAGGCTCGCAACGCGCCTTGAATCAAGGCAACCTCGCGCCCAATCACTATTGGGACAAAGCGACAGACACGATGGATAAAACTTCCCTGCTCGAACAGATGGATCGCGAACTACAGGTCTATGGCATAGGCTCCTGGAAATGGTATTGCCACACAGATCCTGCGCGCACCGGCAAAGGCTTTCAGCTTGATGACGATAACGCCCAATGGTTTATGGAAGAATCGCGCAAACGCGGACTCAAGCTGATCAGCGTTCACAAAGGCTATTCCTCTCAGTCTGCAACCTTGGGACATCTGGCAAATCCGAAGGATATCGAGAAAGCCGCTTTACGTAATCCTGATTTCAATTTCGTGGTTTATCATTCGGCAATCAAACACGGTAGCAATGAACCGAACTGGCTGGAGATGAACAAGTACAATGCGACGACTGGCGATTTCGAATGGCACAGCATCTTGATGGACATCAAAAAGCGCAATCCGAAGATGAATAATGTCTATTGCGAAATCGGCAGTTTCTTCAACACGCTTTCTATCGCGCATCCTGAAATGTGTATGCACGGGATGGGCAAAAATATTAAGACCTACGGTGCAGACCATGTGGTTTGGGGGACAGATTGCCTGTGGTGGGGCTCGCCGCAATGGGGCATTGACGCCTTCAAACGCTTCCAGATTAGCGACGAGTTCTGCGAGAAGTTCGGCTATAAGAAAATTACCAAAGAGGATAAAGCGAAAATCTTCGGACTCAATGCAGCGAAACTTTACAAGGTGAATGTCAAAGCCAAACGCACGGCGCTTCCGGCTGATGCTTTAGAGAAGTTGAAAATGGCTTACGTTGAAAATGGCGGCGAGCGCAGTAACGCCGCGTACGGCTGGGTTCGCGCCAGCGATTAAGCGCGCCGTTGGCGAATAGTTGTTTCGTATCGTCTCAATAATTCGAGGTGAAAAAAAGTTTGGAGTTCCGCCTTGATGCGGTCTTTTCTCTATCGCAGCCAACCGCCTGAAGGCGGAACTCCAAACTTTCACAGCGCAAGGAAAGAGTAAAATGATCACACAGAGAGTTTGGCAAAAGCCTATGTTTACAGGTTTGATGCTGTTTTTCGCAGTCTTTACGGCAGGCATTTTGAGTTTTGCAGGGCAAGATGTAAAACCGCAAAAACCGACTACAGAGAATAAACCGGCAGACAGTAAGCCTGCTGAATTTCAAATGCCGGAAGCGCATTTCCATCACCTTCATCTGAACGCTACAGACCCGCAAGCCGCAATTAATTTCTACACCTCGAAATTCGATTGCGAGAAAGGGCGCTTTGCAGGATTGCTTGACGGAGTGTGGGCGCAAAAATCCTGGATGCTCTTTACCAAGGTCAGCAAACCGCCGATTGCGGATTTGAATTCGGCAGTTTGGCATTTTGGCTGGGGCGCGCAGGATATGAAGGCTACCTATCAAAAGCAGTTGGATATGGGTACGAAATTCTTCACGCCGCTCACAGACATCAGCGACATAGGCGGCACGAAAGGAGCGACAGGTTTATTCTATTACGCCTATGTTCAAGGTCCGGACGGCGCTTTGATTGAATTGAATACAGCCAATCATCAAAACTTCGGTCACCTGCATCTGTTTAGCGCAGACCCTGTAGGCGCAGGTGAATGGTACAAAAAATACTTTGGCGTCAAAGGACGCTCGAACCCTTCACGCGCGCCGCGCTTTTACCGCGATATACAGATTGGTCCGAGCGTTTCGCTGATGAGCGACAACGTCAATATCATCATCTTCCCTGTTGAATATGCGAAGCAGGCTTACCCGGAAGCCTGGAAGGGTAAAACCGAACTCGAATCTACCAAAGGTCATGTGATGGATCACATAGGCTTCAGCTTTGATAACCTGGCGGAAGCCGTAGAGAAGTTGCGTAAAGACGGTGTGAAAGTGACCGAAGAGATTCGCTCTATCGGCAAAGTCAAATACGCCTTCATCGAAGGACCGGATAAAATTCGTATCGAGTTGGTCGAAGGACTGGCTCGAAAAGAGTAATTCATTATATTTTGGAGGAAGAAGCAATGCGACGATCTTATATCGTTTTAGGAACGATATTACTTATTCAACTTTTTGCACTTATTGGTTTTGCCCAGACAGACAAACTGGCTGGCAAATGGGAAGGCAAAACCGTATCGCCGCAAGGAGAACGTCCCACCATTGCGATATTTAAAAAAGACGGCAGCGGTTATACGGGCACAATTACCGGGCAGCGCGGAGAGATGCAACTCAAAGAGATTACGCTTGACGGGGACAAAATTACCGCCAAAGCTGAAGTCGAAACGCCGCAAGGCAATCTCACCATCAACTATACCTTCACGCTGCAAAGCGACACGTTGAAAGGCAAAGGGTCACTTGATTTCAATGGCACTCCTTTCTCTTTTGATATGGATTTGAAACGTGCTGCGGAAGGAGCCACTTCCGGCGCGCCAAGCACTGCGCCAACACCAACTGCACCAACGACAACTGCGCCGCGTCCGCCAACGCAAGCGCCACAAGATAGGCAGCAGCGCATAAACGTGCCGCAGCCGCAACAGAAACAGTCCATTGACTACTTCGTCGGGCAGTGGAGTTTCAAATACATCGGACGCGAAAGCGCTTTCGGTCCCGCACCGCGCGAAGGCGTAGCGACTTTCACGAAACGCCCGGATGGCAAATCGGTCGCAGGCTCAATCGTCGGCAAACACGATGGCGGTGCCTTCAAGGAGACCTCCGTCATCACCTTTGATGAAGCGACCAAGATGATGACCTTCGCTGAAAAACTATCGAGCGGTGTGCAAGTCAACAGCAAAGGCGATTGGAGCAGCCCGATTTCGATTCGCTTTACCATCGAGCCGGTCAAAGTCAAAGGTCAAACCCTGCAATTGAAAAGGACGATTTCAATTGTTGCGGCGCACTCTTTTAGCGTAACCGAAGAGTTGTCGGAAGACGGCGCCCCGTTCGTGCGCTTAGGCAACACGCTCTTCACCAGAGTTGATGCGAAATAAGCAGTAAGACAAAAGTAAAAAGGCAAAAGAGAGAGCCAAGAGCAGCCGTAAGTTTACCTTTATTGATCTACTCAAAAACTTTTGCTGAGGTGCTTATGTGACAAACATTGCGGATTTACAGGGATAGAGAGAGAAGATCATGGCAGACGAAAGCATAAGTAAAACAGGTAAGGTCGCCATCGCCCTGGCAATTATTGCTGGAGTCCTGGCACTCAGTCGCGCCCTGTACAACTATACACAGAGCGGTGAGTGGGACATCGGTAAGATAGCTTTGGGCATCGGCATACCGTGTTTGATGTATGCGATTATCAAGAGTGCCGGGTCTCAGAAGTAACTAGGCCTCTAACAATCGTCTGCACCGTAGCCGCGAATCAAAGCTCATATGATTCACCCAACGTCACCTCGCAGCACGGTGATGCAGAGCGATGGGCTTTGCGTTGAAATGGATAATTGACAATGATGTTTAATGATTTAGGAAAAAGAAATTGTAGCAGCTTGTGATAGCCAAGCAGACAAGGAGTCATGAATGAAAAAGAACCTTTATAAAAGCACAGCCGTTCTCGTTGGTCTTTGCGTGATGGCGATATTTGCGGTGGCAGCCAATAAGCCAAGCGCAACCAAAGTCACCTTTACCAAAGACATTGCGCCGATTCTTTATAAGAACTGCGCCGAATGTCATCGCGCAGGCGAAATCGCGCCAATGTCGCTATTGAGTTATCAAGAGGTACGTCCCTGGGCGAAGTCCATACGCGAACGAGTCATTGATCGTTCGATGCCGCCCTGGAGCGCCGACCCGAAGGTTGGTCACTGGGCAAATGATCCGCGCCTGTCAGAAAAGGAGATTGCCACCATCACAGAATGGGTCACGGCAGGTTCTCCCAAAGGCGATGACAAAGACTTGCCGCCGATGCCGAAATTTGCCGAAGGCTGGACGATTGGCAAACCTGATGCGGTGATTGCAATGCAGGAAGAGTACACCGTCCCTGCCGATGGCACAGTCTCTTATCTCTATTTCTCCATGCCGACCAATTTCACCGAAGATAAATGGATCTCGGCAATGGAAATTCGTCCGGGCAATCGCCGGGTCGTGCATCACGTTATCGCCTATGCGCAAGATGCCAATGTTAAAGATACGGCTCCCGGCGGCGAAGGCGAATTACGTCGCGGTCGCGTACATCTGGGGGGCGTCACGCCAAATAAGACGGGATTCATTTTTGCACCGGGTACGGCGAAGCTAATCAAAAAAGGCAGCAACATCGTTTTCCAGATGCACTACACAACCTATGGAGAAGTCGCCAAAGACCGCACCAAAATCGGCTTTGTCTTTGCCAAAGAACCGGCAAAGAAAGAGATCTTGACTGGCAATGCTATCAACGGACGCTTCGTTATTCCGGCGGGCGAGGCAAATCACGAAGTCAAAGCGTCAAAGACTTTTGACGAAGATGTGCTGATTACTTCCTTCATGCCACATATGCACGTCAGAGGGAAATCGTTTACCTATACAGCCGTTTATCCGGATGGTCGCTCGGAAGTTTTGCTCAACGTGCCGAAGTATGACTTTAACTGGCAGCACAATTACTACCCGAAGCAGCCGATTGCTCTGCCGAAAGGCTCAAAGCTTGATTGCGTAGCCTACTTCGACAACTCGGAGAAGAACAAATATAATCCCGACCCGACAAAGGCAGTGCGTTGGGGCGACCAGACCTGGGAAGAGATGATGATTGGCTGGTTTACCTATACAAAGGCTGGTGAGCAAGCCAAACCTATGGCAACCACAACTTCAGCAAAAGGGCAATAAGACGCCTGCTTGTTGAACAGAGTTTCTTCGCCGCAGCAGAGCCGCTGAAAAACTGAGTTGACGCAGAGAGAATAAAAACTCTGCGTCAGCTTGGTGACTTGTGAAGTCCTGGCGTTGAAGAAAACTGTGACAGTTTAGAGGTCATCTACGGGCGCAAGCATGGAGGTCTTTCACTTCCTTTACGCATCAGGAAACAGGTAAGCAATTGTTCTATCGCTGCTGGATTCTTAAGCGTCAGCACCAGCTTCATACACACATCTTCACCGTTTGTCAGAGGTAAGCAAGTCAAGGAGGCTGATGTCAAATACCGCTTTCTGTAGAAAGCGGCTTGCGGCTCGGAACTGCGAATAGATTTCCAGTCTATTCTCCGGCTGCGATAGGCACATTGACCGGTGCCCGAACATTTAACTTTGAGATTTTATATTTGCTAGTTGAGCAAAAAACCTTTTATCTCAACTTCAATGAACTGAACCGTATCTGCCCTCTCGGGTTTTGTGCCTTTGTTCGTGCGGGTCTTAGCCGCAGCGAAGTTATATCATAGAAAGGAGTTTGGAGATAACGGAAAGTTAGCGCATCTGAATGCGATACAAATTTCCTCAGCCAACTAAAATAGGCAATCTCCATTTGTAAGAACGAATGAAACGCATCACGGTTTTCTCATTAATCGCGGCTATGTTCCTTTCACTTGTCGCCTTTGACAATTCTGTCAAGGCACAGGCAATGCAGAAGGGATTAGCGACAGCCAGACCGGAAGATGTGGGAATGTCATCTGAACGTCTGGGGCGCATTCGCGTGGCGATGCAACGCTACGTTGATAAAGGCTTGGTGCCAGGCGCGGTCACACTGGTTGCCAGGCGCGGTCGCGTAGTCTATTTCGATGCCGTCGGATATCGCGATGCCGAAACCAAAGCGCCTATGACGACAGACACCATCTTTCGCATTGCATCGATGACCAAACCGATTGCCTCGGTCGCCTTGATGATGTTGTATGAAGAAGGACACTTCCTGCTTGCTGATCCGATTGCAAAATTCCTTCCCGAATTTGCCAATATGAAAATTGCGCAAGCGGCAACGCCTGCTGAAACCAATGGTGCGCCTTACAAACTTGTGCCTGCCACGCGACCGATTAATTTCAAACACGTTTTGACCCACACGACAGGTTTCCCGAACACGTATCGCGGCCTTACTCGCGAAGAATTCGCCAAAAACTATGCGCGGAAAAGCACCGGCGAAACGATGACGGATGTGGTGAAACGGCTCGCCACCATGCCGCTCAATTTCAACCCGGGCGAGGCCTGGGAATATGGTCCGGCAACCGATGTCGTCGGTCGCCTTGTCGAAGTCATTTCCGGCCTGTCGCTTGATGAATATTTGCAGAAGAAAATCTTTGCGCCGCTGAAGATGAACGACACACATTTTTATCTGCCCGCGGCAAAGCTCAATCGTTTCGTCGCCAGCTATGAACCGGATAAAAACAACGGCAATAAAATCAAACTCGTGGAAGCGCCAAACGCGCAGAGCCGTTGGCTGAAAGAGCCGCACAATTACTTTTCAGGCGCAGGAGGGCTGGTTTCGACGGCGGCTGACTATGTGCGTTTTCATCAGATGATGCTCAATGGCGGAGAACTCGACGGCGCGCGCCTGTTAGGTCGCAAAACCGTCGAGTTGATGACCGCCAATCACCTAGGCGACTTGCCTGTCTGGCTGACAGGTCCTGGCTATGGTTTCGGCTTGGGCTACAGTGTCGTCAAAGACATAGGCGTGACCGGACAGGCAGGCTCGGCAGGTATGTATGGCTGGGGCGGCGCCTTCTGCACCTATTTTCAAGTTGACCCGAAAGAGGATTTGATAGGCATCGTAATGACCCAGGTACGACCTTACGACCACATCAATATCCGTCAGGAATTTATGGCGCTAGCCAATCAAGCCATCGTTGATAACGCAAACCATAAAACACTGACAACAAGCTCTACAGCCATGCGCTGAGCCGGAAGCCAATTTTTGAACGCACCTGACAGGCAGGTGCCGGAAGATGTGAACCTTTGTCTGGCGAAGGTCGTAACGAAGACACCGAAGCAATTTCGTGTGGGTAAGAAGTACGGATGACAAAACGATGAACCTGAGCTTTCTGAGGCCGCTGCAAAGCTCGAAACCAAATGATAAGGAGAAATACTTGAAACGATTCAAGCCGTGCGTAATTTTTTTTGGATGTCTTCTGATCTGTTGTTTGTGGGCGATACCGACTGAAGCAAGCAATGGCACGAAAAAAGGTGAATGGCGCTTCTATGGCGGCGACCAGGGCAGTACGAAATACTCGCCGCTCGACCAGATCAATCGTAACAACGTGCAAAAGCTGAAACCCGCCTGGACCTGGGATTCGCCGGATTTAAAAATCCTCGCAGAGAATTCAAAGCTTTATACCTTTGGCTATGAAGCCACGCCTCTGATGGTTGGCGGTGTGTTATACATCAGCACCTCGCTCAGCCAGGTGGCAGCGATCAATGCTCAGACCGGCAAAACGATTTGGGTTTATGACCCGAAAAGCTACCTGACAGGAAACCCGACTAATCTGGGTTTTTTACATCGTGGGGTAGCGTATTGGACAGACGGCAAAGTCGAACGAATATTCATAGGCACCAGCGACGCCTATCTGATAGCCCTTGATGCCAAGACGGGCTTGCCTGTCCCTGATTTCGGCGAAGGCGGCAAGATCAATCTCACCAAAGCGATTCCGCTCGCCATCAATGCGCGCAATTACGCCGTGAGTTCGCCTCCAACGGTCTGTCGTGATGTGGTCATCGTAGGAGCTTCCATAAACGATGGGCCTATGAAAAAAGAGATGCCGCGAGGCGACATCCAGGCTTTTGATGTGCGCACGGGCAAACCTGTCTGGATATTTCACACCGTGCCGCAAGCGGGCGAATTCGGCAATGATACCTGGGAGAACGATTCCTGGAAATATACAGGAAATACCAATAGCTGGACGCTGATGAGCGCCGATGAAGAATTAGGCTATTTTTACATTCCTACAGGCACGCCAACCAACGACTGGTATGGCGGTCATCGGCTCGGCAACAACCTGTTTGCTGAAAGCCTGATCTGTATCGAAGCCAAAACCGGCAAACGCGTCTGGCATTTTCAAACCGTCCACCATGGGGTTTGGGACTATGATTTACCTGCAGCGCCTGTGCTGTGCAATATTAAAGTGAATGGAAAGACCATCAAAGCGGTCGCCCAGATTAGCAAAACAGGATTCACTTTCGTCTTTGACCGTGTGACGGGCAAACCTGTTTGGCCTATCGAGGAACGCCCTGTTCCGCCATCCGTCATACCAGGGGAGCGGCTTTCCCCGACGCAACCTTTCCCGACCAAGCCTGCACCGTATGAGTCACAGGGAGCAACCGAAGATAATCTGATTAACTTCACTCCTGAACTGCGCGAGGAGGCATTAAAACTTCTCAAGCAATACGATTACGGACCACTTTTTACGCCGCCGACGGAGAAAGGCACAGTCTATCTTCCCGGTTGGGGTGGCGGAGCCAACTGGTGGGGGGCGGCTTTTGACCCGGACACAGGCAGGTTCTATGTCCCATCAAGCACCGGTCCAATCATCGTCAAATTGGTTAAGCCAGACCCTGCGCGTTCAAACTTCCAGTATTTGAGAGGGTCCGGTGGAAGCACCATGGGGCCACGTGGTCTGCCACTCTTTAAGCCGCCTTATGGACGCATTACTGCCATAGATCTCAACACTGGCGAACACGTTTGGCAGATTCCGCATGGCGACGGACCCCGACAAAAGGTGAATGAGATCATCGGCAATGGGAAAGATGTAGGGCCTCTGGGAGCAGGTGGCGGCGGACCTCTGCTGACCAAGACGCTGCTTTTTGTCGGGCAAGGCTCCGGAGGACGCGGCGGCGGCAGCGGTGGTAGCACAAACTTTTTACGCGCTTTCGATAAAGCTACAGGTAAGGTGCTTGCCGCGATTGATCTTGCAGCCAACCCTCACGGAACGCCTATGACTTATATGGCGGGCGGCAAACAATACATCGTCGTAGCCACTTATGACGGTCGTTTAACGGCTCTCGCTTTACCCTAGCAGTTTTTTGAAAGAGAGACAGCCCAGTCTTTGCGGCTCTGGAAAGCGTGTCTTGTCTTCGTGCAGGAGGCAAGACACGCTCAAGATACCTCTAGCCTGCAAGGGCAACATCTCCAGGTACGCTTAGAAAAAATGGCGATTTGTGCTATAAATAAAGGGCATTTTTAATCAATTCGGGTTCTGAAATATAAGTCTTGGGAACTAACAAGGCTAGTTGATACAGGCAAACAATCATCGCCACCCGTTGTCTTAGGTTTATTTCGCACTATTAATTTCCAGGCGTGGTCAGCAGTGGTGACTGCGCTCTTCGATTCGACAAATTACCCTTTACCTTGTTTCGGGAGGCTCAAGATGAAACGTATCTTCAGTGTCAGCTTGATAGGCTTTTGTTTCATGGCAGGTCTTTTCCTGATGCTTGACGCAAGCCGGGCTTCAGTGAAATCAGCCGCCGTTGTCACCTTCACCAAAGATGTTGCGCCGATTATTCAAAAAAACTGTCAGGTCTGTCACAGACCCGGCGAGGTCGCGCCAATGTCATTTATGAATTACAAAGAGGTGCGCCCCTGGGCAAAATCGATTCGCGAAAAAGTGGTGACCCGCGAGATGCCGCCCTGGTTTGCCGACCCGAAACATAGCGAATTCTCCAACGACTGCCGCCTGTCGCAAAAAGAGATTGACACCATCGTCGCCTGGGTTGAAGGAGGCACGAAAGAAGGCGACCCGAAAGATATGCCTGCAAATCCGAAGTACACAGAAGGATGGCAGATCGGCAAACCGGATATCGTACTGCCTATGACTACCGATTTCCACATTCCTGCTGAAGGCGTCATTCCATACAAATATTTCGCTGTGCCGACAAATTTCACGGAAGACAAATATGTACAATTCGCAGAGATTCGTTCGGGTGACCGCGCACACGTGCATCACGTCATCGTCAGCGTGCGCTACCCGGGGCAAGTCGAATTGCCTGCGGCTGGTGAACTGACGCCCGAAAGGCTTGCCGCCTTGCGCCAGCCCAGCGCCAACGCTCAGGCGCGTCCGGCAAGCGCAGAGGATTCAGATGGCAGGCTTGTCGGTTGGGCACCCGGCGAAGCGCCGCAGATTATGCGACCCGGTCAGGCTAAGTTGATTAAGAAAGGCTCCGTGCTTATCTTTCAAGTGCATTACACGACCAACGGCGAGCCGGGTAAAGACCGCACCAGGGTTGGTTTGATTTTTTCCAAAGTGCCTGTCGAAAAGCGCGTCATTACAGCAGGCGCATCCGCACGCAATCTGGTCATTCCACCAGGCGACCCGCATTATGAATCTACTGCGACTTTCACTTTCAAGGAAGACAGCCACATAGATAGCCTGCACCCGCATATGCACGTTCGCGGCAAGGATTTCAAATATACATTGTTCTATCCGGACGGAACTTCGAAAGTTCTGTTGTCGGTGCCGCGATTCGATTTTGGCTGGCAGTTGACCTATTTCTTCAAACAAGAGGTTGCGGCTCCCAAGGGTAGTCGGCTGGAAATCGTCGCGCATCACGACAACTCCATCAAAAACAAGTTCAACCCGGACCCGACAGCAACTGTGCGCTGGGGCGACCAGACCTGGGACGAGATGATGATTGGCTACCTTGATTACACAGTTGACAAACAAGACCTGCGGCGCACTCAGCAAGATGCTGCTGGCAGAGGCAATAAGTAGAAAAGTAAAAGGAGAAAGACATGAAACGCTTGTTCGTTATTGTGTTCCTGATGCTGGTTGTGGCTGCGGCAATGGCAGGTAAAAGAAACCAAGCCGCAGGCGTGACTTTTACCAAAGATGTAGCGCCAATCATCCTTAACAAATGCGCCAACTGTCACCGCGCCGGCGAAGTTGCGCCGATGCCGCTCACCTCTTATCAGGAAGTGCGCCCCTGGAGTAAAGCCATCCGGGAAGAAGTTGTCGAACGCACGATGCCGCCCTGGTTTGCTGACCCGCACACGTCATCGCTCAAATTCAGCAATGACCGTTTGCTGTCGAAAGTTGAAATTGACACGATTGTCGCCTGGGTTGATGCAGGCGCGCCAAAAGGCAACGACAAAGATTTGCCGCCTATGCCGAAATACACGCCTGGTTGGACATTCGGCGAGCCTGACCTGATTGTCGAGATGCCTGTTGATTTCGAGGTGCCGGCAGAAGGCGAATTGCCTATGCAGAATTTTTATGTGCCGGTGCCGTTCAAAGAAGAACGCTGGGTTGAAGCGGTTGAACTGCGCCCGGGTAATTCGGCAGTCGTCCATCATTCGATTGCCAACGTCGTCAACTTGCCGGAAGGAACAAGAGTGGTGGGAGGCAAAGCTGTCCGCGATGGCGCATCATCATCTCAACTCAATAGCCAGTCAGCCAGAGAGACAGGTGGTTTAAGTGAAGGTGGATCAGGGTCACGCGAAGTCTTTCTCAGTCAAGACGCCTTTTCCCGCGCCGGTGCATTCAAGCTGGTTGGACAAGCGCCAGGCAAAGGCTTTGAACGCCATCACGCAGGAACTGCCAAACGCATACTGCCCGGCATGTACTTCCAATTCAATATGCACTATCAACCGAGTGGACGCGCTGAAAAAGATCGCTCGCGGCTAGGTTTGTGGTTTGCCAAAAAGCCTGTGACTCACGAAGTTCTTACCAAAGGGGTCAGCGATACGATTTTCATCGCCGGAAAAGAATTGAGTGAAACCCGCATGGTCAATGGCAAAGAGGTGAAAGTGCGCGGCAGGATTCCCAACATCCCGCCAAATGTGGACAATTGGGAGATTGGCGGCGAAGTCTTGATTAAAGAACCAATCACGCTTTATGCCTTTGCGCCGCATATGCACTTGCGCGGCAAAGACATCAAGTACACGCTCATTTGGCCAGATGGTCGTCAGCAAGTATTGCTCAACGTGCCCAGATTCGATTTCAACTGGCAGCTTCATTATGAACTGGCAGAGCCCTTGAAGATTCCAGGGGGCAGCAAAATTGTCTCGCTTGCTCATTACGATAACTCAATCAAAAACCGCTACAATCCGGCTCCACAAAAAGAGGTCTTCTGGAGCGAGCAGAGTTGGGATGAAATGTTTATCCCGTGGTTTGAATACACCGTAGATAGCAAAAACCTGACCAAAATGACTGCTGCGCCAAGCGCCCAAAACAAGTAGGCAGTAAGCAGTAGGCAGTAAGCAGTAGCTTGGACTTATTTCCGGCTATCCTTTACTGCCTACTGCTTACTGCCTACTGCCTACTGACATTATGATATATATCTTGATTTTCGCTCTATTTTTCCAACCGCTGTTTCAGCAGCCTGCACCGAAACAAGCTCGTCCTACGGAGCCAACAGATGCCATGCCGCCACCGAACCTGGACTATTTTTTAGGCGCGTGGTCGTTTGAATGGAATGTTCCCGAATCGCCGCTTGGTCCGGCAGGCAAAATCAAAGGGACAGAAACCTACAAGAAAGCCGCCAGTGGCTCCGCATACGAAAGCGAAATTGTCGCTGAAGGACCGCTTGGAGCTTTCAAAGGCAGTGCGACTACGAACTATAACGAGAAAGAGAAATTGGTTAGCCGTTTTGAGACAGGTATGTTTGGTGTGATGTTGACAAAAAGCGGACCCATTGGCGGCGACCTCGGCGGTTATTACACAATTTTCTGGGAGAGTGCGCCAATCAAAAAAGACGGAAAAACCGTCAAGCTAAAGGGCAAGACGCTGATGTTATCACCGGCTCATTACCGTCTGACAGTACAGATTTCGGTTGACGGCGGACCTTATACCAATTTTGGAAACCCCTGGTTTCGGAAAGCTGAAGGCAAACCCTCCCCTGTCATACCCGGGAGCGGTAGCTACCGGGTTGATACGTCGCACCCGGTCGCTACCGCTCCCGGTTCTGACA
>JANMSG010000205.1:0-1895 GCA_031389065.1 Acidobacteriota bacterium
CATCGGTGGTCCTGCCGAGCTCGCGTATTTTGCGCAGATTCGCGCCGTTTACGAAATTCTCGAAAGACCAGCGCCCTGTGTGTTGCCTCGCGCAAGCTTCACGATTGTTGAAGGGCGTCATCAAAAAACCATGGAGAAATACGACCTGCAATTGAATGATTTCTTCGAGGGGTTGCATGCGGCGATTACCAAAGTCGTAGAGACCAGTCTTGACCGCAGCACCGCCGAAGCTTTTGTGGAAACAGAAAAAGTTTTTAACGAACAGTTGAACAAATTAGAAGAAATTTTGCACAAGGCAGACCCTACGTTGGGCGATTCGCTCAAGCGTTCACGTGAAAAAATGCTGTATCAGATCGAGCATCTCAGAACTCGATTCATTCACGCGAGCGCGCGTCGCGAAGAGACCACTTTCCGCCAGGTCGAACGCGCGTATACAAGCATGATGCCGAACAAAAATTTTCAAGAGCGCGAGTTGAACGCCTTCTATTTTTTCTCGCGTTACGGGCAAAGCTTGATTGACGAATTGTACGACGCGGCTGACGTAGGCTTTTCAAATCACCGACTAGTTTATGTTGGCGGCGCAGCTACACAAGTCGTCAACGCAAAATAATGCGAAGTCGAACGTCCGGCATTCGATGCCTGGAGTGGCAATTGGTTTGCGCTGCTTACAAAACTTTAGTCGCGAGTCGCATTGTAGATTCGCAATGATTTAAAATTTTGGTGGTGAACGAAAAGTGATGCTTTATAAATTGCCACCCGCTTTAGCGGGTGGATCAGTGCAGAAAGAGCAAATCGGCTTTAGCCAAACAAAAGGAAAACATCTATCCTCCTTTCAGCTTTAGCTAAAGCAATAAGGAAGAGATTTCATTTTGGTATTCGGCTAAAGCCGTTCTTTTACTTCCCTCTAACCACGAGCTGAAGCCCGTGGCAATTGATGACAAAAAAATAGTAGCATTCGTTTAAGTTCACAACCGAATACTGAATCTCTACGAAAATATCTTTTTCAAAGGAACCTCATTTAATGAAACGAATTCTTGTAGTCATCTTATTAGCAATGGCGCTTTCGACATTCGCCTTTAGTCAAAAGAAAGCGACCGGCGCAAAACAAAGTAAAGCGAGTCCGAGTTCTTCAACAAAAACTCAAGCCCCTGCAAACAGAGTGCACGAGCAATTGAAAAAGCTCGAAGAAGAATGGGCGACGGCGCTCATCAAACGCGATACGGCGGCTTTGGGTCGCATACTTGCGGATGACTACTACATCATTGACCCGAATGGTTCGGTCGGCGATAAAGCTTCCACCATCAAAGATATTACCTCGGGCGAGTTCGCTTTCGAGTCAATCAAGTATGACGATTTGAAAGTGCGCGTTTACGGCGCGTTCGCCATCGTCACCGGCGGCGAAGTCGTCACAATGCGTTCAGGCGGGCAAAGTAAGACCTCCGCTTTTCGTTTCACGGATGTCTTTGCCCTGCGTCGCGGACGTTGGCAAGCTATCAGTTCACAACTCACATCGGCAACCGGAGTCGGTTTGGCGGTTGTGACAAGACCCGACGGCACAAAAGAGACGACCACCAGTTCAGGCTTGAAATACATTGATCTGGTCGAAGGCAAAGGCGCGAGCCCAAAGCAAGGTCAGATCGTCACTGTGCATTACACAGGGACGCTCGAAGATGGCACGAAAGTCGATAGCTCAGTGGATAGAGGTCAGCCATACAGTCTTCCAATCGGCGTTGGGCAGGTTATCAAAGGTTGGGATGAGGGTATAATGACGATGAAAGTCGGCGGCAAACGTAAGCTCATCATTCCTGCGAATCTCGCTTACGGCGCGCAAGGCAGAACCCCCCGTGTTCCGCCTAACGCGACGCTCCTCTTCGATATAGAATTAATCGGCATAA
>JANMSG010000242.1:0-11604 GCA_031389065.1 Acidobacteriota bacterium
AAGGACTCGATTCCATAGGCTATCACTGGGGACTTTACGTAATTGGGTTTACGCAAGGCGACAAACAAGCCATGCAGGCACAGATTGATTTTTTGTCCGACAAGCCTAACGAATATGAGGCGCTTGATTGGCAGGCGAAAGCCAGCACTTATGCGGGACAGTTA
Organism: Acidobacteriota bacterium; assembly: GCA_031389065.1. Taxonomy (GTDB): domain Bacteria; phylum Acidobacteriota; class Blastocatellia; order UBA7656; family UBA7656; genus JACQDB01. The sequence goes on from JANMSG010000242.1 coordinate 165, forward strand.
GAGAAAGCCCGAGAGTTGGTGAACCAAGCCGTAGACCTAGCCAGGCGGCGTGGACTCAATGAGGTCGCTTCGCAATTTGCGATCAGCGCCACCTTGCGAGAAGCCGTCACCGGCAGTTGCCAGCGTACCTCTGCTGGAATAGCGGGCGCATTCGATTTGCCAAAGACCAATGCTGCGATAACGGAAGGGGCACTGGCGCTGGCGCTATGCGGCGAGACCAGTCAGGCGCTGGCGCTCATCTATGAACAATACAAACGCTACCCGAAAGACACTTTGCTCAATGCCGTCTGGCTGCCGACGGTAAAAGCAATTATCGAACTGCGTCGCAACAACCCGAATGCGGCAATCGAGTTGCTCGAAGCGTCGCGTCGCTACGAGCGCGGATATGCTGCAGCCTACTGGACTCTATACGTGCGCGGTCAGGCGTACTTACAGCAACGCGATGGAGGGCGTGCGGCAGCCGAATTTAGAAAAATATTGGATAGTCCGGGCGTCAATGTGAATGCAGGTCTGTATTCGCTGGCACACCTGCAAACAGCCCGCGCTCTGGCGCTCACCGCAGAAGCGGCGCAGAGCCGTAAAGCGTATGAAGATTTCTTCAAGCTCTGGAAAGATGCGGATGCGGATATTCCTATCCTCCAGGAAGCCAAGCGAGAATATGAAAAGTTAAAATAAATAGATGTGAAGGCTCAATCTAACTACTGTTATTCGATTTTCATTTTGGCTGTAATTCACAAATCCCATCTGACGCGCGCAATCTGGATGGCTCTATGATTTTGTTCAGAGGCTATTTTCTGAAACGGCTTTTGAATAAGTGATGGTAGTTTTTCAGTCGCTTTGGTGCGTTTAAAGAGTGAGAAGCAAAAATTTTAAGTTAATACGACTATTGATGGCTGATACAAAGCCTCAGGGTTTCCTAAAATTAGGATAAGAGGTTTACTGCGCAGTTGTTGCGTTTTACCTGCTATCCAGTACAAGGACTTTCGCTCCAAGCAAAGTCAACGGAACAGGCCTGCAAGGGTTGTACCCAAAAAGAGGGTGTCAAGATATGAATCATTTTGGATATATGTTTCCGAAACCAAAAGTGCAATCACCTCCTGCCAGCGATGCAAGTTTGATTGCACTGGGTGATGCTATGCTCAACGGTCCAGACCTGGGTGAACATCCGACCTTACCAGCTGGATATGCGTTTCTGGCTCAATTCATTGCTCATGACATTTCGTTCGACACAAGTGCCGGGAGAGATATTTCGCCAGTGGCGCTTGACGCAAGGAAGATTGTGCAAGGGCGAGAGGTTTCTCTGGAATTGGAAAGTATTTATGGAAAGGGATTGCTCTCAGACAACGAGCAGCTATATGAAGCCGACCATTTCCGACTGCGAGTCGGTTTTACTCAAGGAATCGCAAGCGATGAGAACCGTGAGTATAAGAATGATTTGCCCAGATATCCGAGAGGTCACGCAAATCATCGCCAGGCAATCATCGGCGATTTTCGCAATGATGATAATCTGGGTCTCGCGCAAACTCATGTGGCGTTTCTGAGATTCCACAATAGTGTAGTTGCGCGCCTTATCAAGGATGGCATTCGTGAAGATAAGTTGTTCGCAAAGGCTCGCAAAAAAGTGGTTCAACATTATCAATGGATGATTCTACACGATTTCCTTCCGAAGATTATTGAACAGACAGCGCTGGAGCAAGTTATCAAGAATGCATCAAAGCGTCAGGCGGAAAAAGTGCAGAAGCAAGCCTTTGTGCCGGTCGAATTCTCTGTTGCCGCCTTCCGCCTGGGTCATAGTATGCTGCGCGCTACATATGATTGGAATCGCAACTTTCAATCATCGTCGCGTGGTGGAACGCAAGCTGCCAATTTTGCCGACCTCTTTCGATTTACAGGCTTGAGAGGGAACTTGTTTGGCGCGGATCACCTGCCGAGCGACTGGATTATTGATTGGACGCGCTTTTTCGATTTCACAGGTTTTAATGGAATTGCCAGCAATCCGAAATTCAATTGGTCGAAAAAAATAGACACCTCGGTTGATCCGGTCCTCAAAGAAGTTCGAAGCTTCCTGCGCCATATAACTGAGCCGGGGTTCCGTTCTCTGCCGATCTTAGATCTGGTTCGCGGCAGCAGGTTGGGATTGCTTTCCGGGCAAGAGGTGGCTAGGGAACTGAAACTTGTCTCCCTGTCGCTCAGTGAAGTCGTACAACAACCGCATCGCGATGCCTTGCTAAGCGAATTTCAAGAAAAGACACCTCTGTGGTATTACATACTGAAAGAGGCACAGGTGTTTCACGGCGGCAGATACCTCGGTCCGGTTGGCAGTCATATTGTAGCTGAAACGATAGTTGCTCTCATAAAGATGAGCCGGTTTTCCATTCTCGAAAAGCCCGATTGGAAGCCTGATCTTGGGCAGATAGAACGCCATCAATTTGGCATGGCAGACCTCTTGGTTATGGCAAACGTAGTCAATCCTTTGGGGGCGTAAAAAAGTTTATGGTAGATACAGCGAACAAGGTCTTAAAGAGTTCGCTGAAACATAGGAGCAATATGGCATTGAAAAAGACAATTCTGGAAAAATTAAAAGATATCAGTATAGAGGCAGCAGCGAATACAACATTTGCCCAAACACTAGCCGACCTAGCCGTTGACGCTATCTCTGAAGGGAAAGGTTCGGCAGCCTGGGTGAAGTATATGAAGGTGATCGTCGAGAGTGGCGGCAATCCGGCAGATATCACCACTTCCAAGCAATTGCAGCGCTTATCTTTCAAGGATCCGAATCCACTAATAAATGTGGATTTTAAGGTAAACAGAAACAATATCTACATCGTTGCTAACGCAGTTTGTGGCATGGGAACAACGACTCGAACCCGCCAGAGCGTAGAGGATGGCTATGGAGATGATTTGGGCGAAGAGTAAGAATTTTAAACTGCCGTCTATTGTCCGGTTTATCTGGTTGCCTATTTCTCAATATCTGAGCTTCATTCCAGATAAGCAAAGAGCGTTTTGAAAATCTTACTGCTGACATATGGTTTTACATCCGTCTGCGCTATGAACAGGTACAATCAGTTTTAGAAAAGAGAATGACCTCACTATGCACTTGAACAAGCATACGGATGAAAAACAACTGCCTTCAAATCATCCCGATGTCAATGTGTTTGCCAGTTCACTTGGCAAGCGCTGGCAGGAGCTTTGTTTGAGCTTCCTGCCTCTGGCTTCAAAAGATAGGAAATGGCGTTATAGTCGTGTCAATGCGCAGACCGACTTGAAACAAGGTTGGAAGCTCCATATCTCAGCGAATGTGCTGACAGCCTGTGAGGTTTTGCAAAAGATTGCGCCCTTTTTACGGACTCGAGAAGTTCTCTTCAAGGGACCTTATTCGCTGGAAGAGTTAATGCGCATCAACTCAGGACTATATTACGGATATAGCCAGATCGGGAAATTTATCACGATTTATCCTCGCAATGATGAAGAAGCCGTCTTCCTCGCACGCCGGTTACATAAGCTTACTGGTGATTTTTCTGCTCCGGCTGTGCCCTTTGATCTGGAATTCCGACAGGGAAGCTGCGTCTTTTACCGCTATGGTGCCTTTGAGCCTATAGAAATGGAGAATTCCGACGGCACACGCATTCCTGCAATCTGGCACCCGGATGGGCACTTAATCCCGGATTTGCGTGACGCCCATACGGCAAAACTGGAATGGCTCCGAGACCCATTTTTTGGCAAACCGCCACGGCGAAGTTTAAAGACGGTAGATACACCTCTCAAGACAACATTTCGCGTATTTCGAGCACTGACACAAAGAGGCAAAGGCGGTGTTTATCAGGCGCTTGATCTGAGTGTTTATCCACCACGTCTTTGTATCTTGAAGGAAGGGCGTAAGGATGGCGAGGTCAGTTGGGATGGGCGGGATGGTGCCTGGAGGGTAAGAAATGAGGAACGCGTTCTCTACAGTTTGCAGGACGCAGGCATCAAAGTACCTCGCATTTACTCCGCTTTTGAAGCGGAGGGCAATTATTACCTGGTGACAGAGTTTATTGAAGGCGACAATCTTCAAGTCTTGCTCAGCAAGAGGCACAAACGATTGACCATTCCTCAAGTGCTACAGTACGCAATTCAGCTATCGCTGCTTATTTCTCAGATACAGGCAGCAGGCTGGGTCTGGCGCGATTGTAAACCATCTAATCTTCTTGTGACGCACAAGGGAGAGTTCAGGCCTTTGGATTTTGAGGGTGCCTGCCCTGTAGATCAACCCGATCCGTTGATGTGGGGAACACCTGATTTCTCTCCACCTGTGCGTCAAGACACATATGGCGTGCAGTCGAGAGTTCCTGAAGATAGTTATGCGATTGGGGCAATCACCTATTTTCTTTTAACGGGCAGGATATTAGCGGCTTCCAATCCACTTCAAATATCAGAATTGAGACGAAATACACCTTCCTTCGTATGCGAGATTATCTCAGAACTACTTGCCCTGGATCCTGCGCAAAGACCTGATGCGCTAGCTACGGCGCATAAATTCAGGGCAGCTTTATCAGCAGTCGAGACCCTTTCAAAAACGCCGAATAAGCGTGTCAGGTCTTCTACGTGTTAGTTCCATGCAGAAAAAACCTGACAACTTGGCTTCATTGGCGCGAAAGCTGCTCTTCATTGTGGCAAGAGATTACTGTAAAAGATTGGCGCGTCGCTTAAGCTCAATAAATCTTGGGTCTGAACGAATATCATCAACTAAAGGGTCAATTAGTAGCATAGGAAGCGACGCGAAACGTTCTGTGCAGGCTTCATCTAGCAACTTGAAGGCTTGATTTTTATCATCAAGCCCCAGATAGATGAGCGCTTTTTCCTGAGCAGGGACATACTTCTGCTTTGATGCCTCTTCTAATTTCTCCAAGATTCGGCGCGCATCAGTCTTTCTGCCAGCCTTCGCATAAGTATAGCCGAGCGGGGCCGCGGCAAGATCCGGGTCTACAGCATAGACTTTTTCCAGCGCATCAATAGATTCTTGATAGCGCCCTTGTTGCTGATGCAGGCAACCAAGCATATACAGCGCATTTTGATTGTCCGGTTCTATTTCCAGCACATTCAGGAAATAGTTGGCGACTTCTTTATATTGTCGGGCGTAATAATAGGCGCGTCCAAGGTTCAGATGAGACATAGGAGAAAGCGGGTCTAATTCTTTGGCTATTTGACTCTCTGTTATGGATTCACTCAAACGTCCGGTCAAAGCCAGAAGAGTTGCATACCAAAAATGCGCTGGAACATAATTCGAATTAAGATAAAGCGCGCGTTTGAATTCTCTTTCAGCTTCTTGCCAATTCCATTCATACCTTAATTGATAAATGCCTAGCGAGGTGTGCGCTTCGCATAATGTGGGGTCAATCTCCAACGCTCTATTTGCGGCTGCCTTGGCGCGCAACATCGCTTCTTTTGTCGGTAAAGAACCATAAGCTGGAGAACTTAATACCAAGTAGCAATCTGCCAACCCACTATAAGCGAGCGCGTAATCGGGATCATCATCAAGCGCCTTTTCGAAGTGATTTATAGCCTCTTTAATATTTTTTTTACCTCTTTTATTCCAAAAGTGTCGTCCCTTACTATAGTTTTTGTAGGCGTTAGGGTTTTCAGTTAAACGTACAGTCAGAGCCTTTCTTTCATCTTCGCTTAGCGAAAGCTGCAACTCAGAAGCAATCTTAATAGGCAACTCATCGACCAGTCTAAGCATGGTTTCTGGCTCAAGGTGATATGTGTCTCCCCATATCTGCGTTCCATCCGCTACCTTAATCAATTTGAGTTGCAGAATCAGGGATTCTCCTTGTTGCGTAATCGTCCCTTCCAGAATCTCCTCAACCTTGAGCTCGAGTCCCACTGTCTGTGGATCAAAACGTTCATCTTTATTTTGAGAAACCACCGTTGGCGATTTCACCCGCAGTTTAGATAGATGAGAAAGCTTTCTGACAAGACTTTCAGTGAGTCCCTGGCTCAGTTCTATCTTATCCTCAGAGCTTTCATTGACTATTGGAAGTATTGCCAGGGTGCGAACCTTTGCCTCATAAAAATACGCAAAGGCGCCTCCGATGAAGAACAACATTAGTAAGGCAAAGAGGGCATAGGTGCGCCAGTTAAAGTAGGTTTGCCAGTGCGAACGGATTGTGCGTTTGGTTGGCGCATTGTCAAGATCAAGGAGCAATTCACTTGCTGATTGATAGCGCTGCTCTTTATCTTTTTTCAAGCACTTCTGCGCAATGTCGGTGAGTCCCGCCGGGAGGCCTGCCGGTAGATTCTTGAGCGGCTCAGGCTCGCTTGTCAAAATCGCTGAAATGATTTCAGCCTGACTGCCGTAGGAAAAAGGGTTTCTGCCGCTACTCATTTCATAAAGGACGATTCCAAAACTGAAGATGTCACTACGAAAATCTAATCTTTCGGCTCGCAATTGCTCCGGTGACATATAAGCAACGGTTCCAAGCACCAATCCCAATTCTGAACTTTGACCCTCACTTTCTCTTGTATTGAGTGCGCCTTGTCTCTGCTGCACAAACTTAGCCAAGCCAAAATCCAGGACTTTCACTTGCCCGTTCGCTGTGACCATGATGTTTTGCGGTTTTATATCTCTGTGAATAATGTCGTGCGACTGAGCCTCTGTCAGCGCGCTGACAATCTGGGTGGCAAGACGGAAGATATGTTCTGGTTCGAGAAGTCTTTTTTGTATCAGAGAAGCCAGTGTTTCCCCTTCAATGTACTGCATTACCATAAAATTATAGTCATCAACCTCTTCAAAACCATATACAGTACAAATGTTCGGATGATCTAATTTAGCGACCGCTTGAGCCTCTTTCCTTAACTGTTTCTTTGCCCAGGTATCATCAACCAGGCTATTTGAGAGAAATTTCAGAGCCACTTTGCGATCAAGATTCGTATCCTCGGCTAAATAAACTTGACCCATTCCCCCCTTGCCAATCATCTCCAAAACCTGATATGAACCGATGCGTTTTCCTACTAGAATCTCTTCATCCGAGTCTTCGCTTAGTAGCCTCATACCAACGCTGAACACAGGCCTTTCCATAAGTTTGCTTTGTGCTTTGAATGCCACGAGTAAAGTTTCGACTTCTGCGCGCAATGATGCATCGTCCGAACAGGCTTGGGCGAGATACCTATCCCTGTCTTCGGCGCTTACCCCAAGAGCCGTATGGAACAATTCTTCTATATATTGCCAGTCTTTATGCTTCATTGGTGAGTTCACGCTTTACCTATGCTTCAGCAAAATCCAAATCACGCCTCACAGTTGGCTCAGAGACTTTTAACACTTCGGCGATTTCCTTCAGTTCAAGGCCGCCAAAATAGCGCAATTCGACAACCCTGCTTTTGCGCTCGTCAAATAACGCCAGTTTATCTAACGCATCATTAAGGGCAATCACCTCAACAATGGATTTTTCTCGTGACACAATTTTAGCTTCAGAAAGCGACACCTGAGCGGCTCCTCCTCCTCGTTTGAGGCGCTTTTGATCACGGGCGTAATTGAGCAGAATGCGTCGCATGATATTTGCCGCTATTGCCAAAAAGTGAGCGCGGTTTTGCCAGAGAACCGTCTGTTCTATGAGTCGAATAAAGTCTTCATTTACCAGAGCAGTCGGTTGCAGTGTATGGTCAGGACGCTCTCGGCGCATATAACGACGGGCAATTTCACGCAGTTCTTTTTCCACCAGAGGAATAGGTTTCTTCAGCGCCGACGAATCACCATTACGCCAGCGAATCAGGAGTTGGGTAGTTTCTGAGGAAGAGGGCATAGCGTTCAATCCCACCTGCGAAGTGGTTCGCCAAAATTAATCTTTATCTTATAGAGAAAGCATTCACTGGAAACCGCAAAAGACAAACTTTCTCGATTCGAGATGATAGTTTTCAGACAGATTCAGTGCGTTATGAGATGAAGGCGATAGATGGCTTGAACTGAATATCGGCAGCCATTTATCTCCTGATGCATATAAGGGCAGACTATTTATATAGCCTGCCTTGTTGGTTTGGCAATCTATTTCTCGACCTGAAGCCAGAATCTGAAGGAATTGCTTTATGACCTCTAAATTTGTCAAAGACACTGTACAGGGACAGCCAATAACAAACGCCCTCAGAAACTGGGTGATGGTAGTGTTGACCTTCATCTTTGTTCTTCTGTATGGCGCGGCACTGGTGGGATGGCTGAAACCTTTAGCTGACGAAAAAATGGTCAGCCGCCTTGAGCCGATCATCTTTGTCATTATCGGATATTATTTTGGCAGACTGCCTTCGCAGCAAAATGAAGACTCTCTGAAACAAGAGATTTATCGGCAAACACAAAGATCTGATGCCGCTCAACACGCCAAAGAACAGATGCAACAAGCTAGAGAAGGGATCGAGGAAAAGATGAAAAATGTCAGAGCAGCGTTAATGACCAACGCGCCTGGCAAGTCTGGAAAAGAGCTAACTGATAGTTTCGACAGGGCAGGAAGCGCAGGTAAAGATGAAGTTCTACAGCAGTCCGTCGCCCTCAACATTCTGAATTCGTAACCCCATTTCAGGAAAGCAAATGTGCAAACCAATAAAGCCAGGGTTATGGCTCCCTGTTGGACTTTAACAATGCTTTCAATTGTTTATCCATAAAACCACACAAAGGAGTCAGCAATGATAATACAGGATGCAAATAACCGCATATTCTACTGTAGCGATGGCGAACAGATCACCGTCAATGTCTTTTCAAAGAATACAGCTCATCTGGTCACCTACAGACTGGATGCATCAACAGATCAACTGGGTGAAGGAGAGCCTCTGGTTTTCGATCTGGACAAATCACAGGCCGATCCCAGTCTACTCACTGTTGGGGTTCATTTTTCCGGTCCAACGGGCGGCGCTTATGCGATTCAAATCACCGGTGACCCTAGTGGCCACACTTTCACGGAAATCTACAGACAAAATGGTGTTCCAGTTCTTTTTGATCATTTCACATTCGACATTTGGCCATAACAGAAATCCACTCGGCTCATTTCGATGGGATGCCAGACCGTTTAAGCAACAGCTATAGCTTAAGTTTCACTTGGAAAACTGCCTGCTATCGAAATAGCTTTTCGGAAAATTCCATAGCTAGTAAGCACAAGGAGGCGAAGATGAAAAATAAGTTAAAGGTTCTTCTCATTGCAGTTTTGATTATGAATCTCAGCAGCGTTGCACTGGGAGGTAAATTATTAATCACTTCTCGTTTGCAGCAGGGAGCGCAGACCATGAACATTGATCAGCTCAAGCGAGTGATTCAAAGCTATGAGGCTGTCGTTAAAAATCCGAACATTCCTGCCAATGTAAAGGAACCGATTCAAAGTCGCCTGGAAGAAGCGCGAAACAACCTTGAGAGAGCCTTGAATGAAGGAATCGCAAGTCTACGTGGGGTTCTGGCAATCCCTGATAATGGTCTCAAGGAAGAGGAGAAAAAAGTAATCGAAGGGAAGATAGAAGCCTGGGAACAAGAGATTAAGAATCTCAAGAGCACTTCATCTGATTCAACACCTCAGGTTGCTCCTTCAGTTAATGAAAATAGGCGAGGGGCGGCTCAACCACCTCAGCCAATGCCACAACCACGGCAAAACCTGGAAACTCCTCCTGTGACGGAAACGGCGGAATCGGCAACGCCTTTATCTGCATTGCCGGTCTCTACACAGAATCAGAATATTGATGTGAAAGATTGCACTAAACTGAAAGATAATCCTAAGACATATTCACTTTATGAGAAATACGTCTGCCAGACGGTAAATAAAATCATTACGCGAAAAACCGTAGGTGATAGAGAGAAATTCGATAATGGACCAGAAATAGTTATACCTCCAAATCCTAAAGCAACAATAACAAACGCAGATGACTTTGCAATTGCGCTTGCTCTCATAGGGATGAGAGATAAGCCCACTTACCTTGTAGAGGCAGAAGAATCCAGAACCGACAAGCAGGTTGGCGCAGGTCCGCAAGCCAATGGCAGCACTTCTCTTGTGGTAAAGGGTAGCGCACCAAGGTTTTTTGGACTGGCTGTTGAGAGTGGCGCACTGACTCAGGCAATTGATGGAAACACCATCACTTTTCGCGGAAATCCTATTGGCATCTTGCAAGCTTTAGCAAACAAAGGATACTTGCAAAGCTCTAAAGATAGCGATAATAACGGATTCCTTCGCGTGTTAAAACCGTTCTCGTTCTCGCTCTCTTATGATACAAGTCGCAACAACCAGACTGACACTGGTTCGGGAACCATGGCGAATGTATTTACAGGTGACAGACAGCAACTTTCTCAAGTGACGGCACGATATGAATTCATCAATCACCGTGACCCAAGGGGCAAACAGTACAGGCAAGTCTGGGAAGAATTCCTGAAAAATGATGCTGGGAAACTCACAAAGGTAGTCAGTGATTTTATCGTTAGCTTGTTGAGGGATAAGGCTTTAATGGAATGGCGCAAGCAAACGCAGGAAGTTTTAAGACAGACAAAGGCGGAAGAGGTGGAGCAGGTTATAAAATCGCGATTCGCCCAGCTTCCGATTAATAATTTGCTGCCTGTGACAATCGAAACGCTTAAAGCTCTGGAAGAGAACTTTGAAGGGTATTTGACAGAGCGCAAAAAATTATTGGACAAAATAGCAAAGGGCACGATTGTCGCTTTTGAATATACCAACACCCGCAATGTTGAATCGCCAAATCTTTCCAATTTCCGGTTGATTGCCGAAAAAGGACCCGGCGGAAATGTTGACGCGACTTTCAATGCCTCGCTTACCATATTCAACAAAATACCGATGGGAATGACAAGCCGGATTCGAGATTTCCAGTTCGCCGGTCAGATTGATTATAAGACAGGAAACTTGCTCGGCTCAGGCGACCTGATATTCTTCGCAGCAGGCAGATATGAACGTCTGTTGGAAAATGCTATGGCGGCAAATGGCATGACAGTAATGGACACCAAAGGTGATATAGGCATTTTTCAGACAGGAGTGAAAATCCCCATCAAAGGAACCGGATTCAGCATTCCAATCTCTTTTTCTGCCGCAACCAGGACAGAGTTGATTAAAGAGAAAGAAATCAGAGGCAATATAGGCTTTACCTTCGATTTGGATAGACTGTTTTCCAATGTCAAACCGTAACCCGACGGATATCTAATCCGCCTTTATTCTCAGCCTTGTATTGGAAAAACTGGCAATAGAGCTAAGGAGGTATTTCATTTATGACACCTATTACATTAACAATGCTTCTGCCTGTGATTACAACTCTAGGGTTTGCCATGCAGCAATTCCTACAAGTTATTGTGGACCCGCTCGTCTCTATGGCTATTAGCATTTTGAAAGCCCGACAATCTGTAAAACCTGACGGAACTCAAGCCGGAGACAAGCCTTTACAGCCCGTTGTTCGCTTGGCGCAGCCTGTAAACTCTGACGGGACTCAAGTGCTTCCCTGG